>JAFNWA010000240.1 GCA_017383665.1 Bacteroidaceae bacterium
ACATTACAAGTTGCCCACATTGTTCCGCTGGGCAAACCAAGATCTACACATTCATGACTTGCAACAGGCGCTTTCTGCGCTACCTCGCCATCATTTGAAGTTGCAGATAATTCGGCGTCTTTGGCCTCTGTTCTTTCGGAAGCTTGTACAGTTGCAGTCCCATCAGCATCTTTCTTTCCGCCACATGACAGCAAAAGCACTGCACTGAATAAAGCAATAAAAACTTTCTTCATTATTGTAAACAATTATTGATTACACATTAAATCACAAGGAATTACAATCCCAAGTTCTTCGCTTCGTTCCAAAGGGCATCCATCTCCTCAAGCGACATATCACGCAGGTTGCGTCCCTGCTTTATTGTATTCTGCTCAACATAGTTGAAACGGTTGCGGAACTTGTCGTTTGTCTGTTCCAGAGCATTATCAGGGTTTATGCCATAGAGACGCGAAGCATTCACAAGACTGAAAAGCAAATCGCCGAACTCCTTTTCCATTGCCGCAGTATTACCCTTTTCCATCTCGGCCTCAACCTCTGCAATTTCCTCCTTAACCTTTGCCCACACATCCTCTTTCTTCTCCCAATCAAACCCAACATTGGCAGCCTTCTCCTGCATACGGTAGGCCTTTATGAGCGAAGGCATTGAGGCTGGAACACCACTTAGAATTGTCTTGTTGCCGTCCTTTTCGGTCATCTTCAACTGTTCCCAGTTCTTGCACACCTCGCCGGCTGTCTCTGCCACAGCATCACCGAATACATGAGGGTGGCGGTAGATGAGTTTGTCACAAAGACGGTCACACACATCCTTCATATCAAACTGCTGCTTTTCACTGGCAATCTTTGCATAAAAGGCCACATGCAACAGCACATCGCCCAATTCTTTACAGATGTTCCGTGTATCATCGGCTACAAGCGCATCCGACAATTCAAAACACTCTTCAATTGTATTGGGGCGCAGACTGCTGTTTGTCTGTTTCCTATCCCATGGGCATTTCTCACGAAGTTCATCAAGAACATCCAAAAAGCGTCCGAAAGCTTCTAAAATTTCTTCTCTACTATGCATAATATGTATTCTTTGACGCACAAAAATAGGATAAAACACTGAATTTGAAAACTGCTGCGGATTTTTTACACGCGGTGCAAGTATTTTAGTGTTTTTTTTTGCTTTGAAAGACAATTATTTTGATAATAAGAGTTAACTTTGCATTTTGGAAACTATTTAAATTAGGAATAAAAATATAAAATTCAAAATACTATGAGCTTAGCAAGCACTTACATACCTTCAGAGGTTGAGGAAAAATGGTACGAGTATTGGTTGAAGAACAATCTTTTCCACTCGGAGCCCGATGAGAGAGAACCATACACCATTGTCATTCCACCGCCAAATGTAACCGGTGTATTGCACATGGGACACATGTTGAACAACACAATCCAGGATATCCTTGTGCGCCGTGCGCGCATGCTGGGTAAAAATGCATGCTGGGTACCGGGTACCGACCACGCATCAATTGCCACTGAAGCAAAGGTTGTAAAGAAGCTTGCCGGCCAGGGCATAAAGAAGAGCGACCTAACACGCGAGGAATTCTTGAAGCATGCCTGGGAGTGGACCGAGGAGCATGGCGGCATCATCTTGCAGCAGTTGCGCAAGCTTGGCGCATCATGCGACTGGGACCGCACATCGTTCACTATGGACGAGATTCGCAGCAAGAGTGTCATCAAAGTATTCTGCGACCTCTACAACAAGGGTCTCATCTACCGTGGTCTGCGCATGGTTAACTGGGACCCGAAGGCACAGACAGCCCTGAGCAACGAAGAGGTTATCTACAAGGAGGAGAAGAGCAAGCTCTACTACCTGAAATACTATGTTGACGAAGCAGCCGGTTGCACAGATGGTGAGGAGGCCGATGCTGTAACACTTGCAGCAACAGACGCTTTCGACCCCACAGTAAAGCACCAGATACTGCACCGCGACGCCAATGGCCGTCGCTATGCAGTGGTTGCAACAACACGCCCCGAGACAATCATGGGCGATACCGCAATGTGCATCAACCCCAAGGATCCCAAGAACAGCTGGCTCAAGGGCAAACGCGTAATTGTGCCCCTTGTGAACCGCTCTATCCCCGTAATCGAGGACCGTTATGTAGAGATTGAGTTCGGTACAGGTTGCCTCAAGGTAACTCCCGCACACGACACCAATGACTACATGCTCGGCAAGACACATAATCTTGAGACAATCGACATCTTCAACGCCGACGCCACAATCAGCGAGGCTGCAGGCATGTATGTAGG
>JAFNWA010000241.1 GCA_017383665.1 Bacteroidaceae bacterium
CCTCCTGTGGAACAGGATTCACAAGGCTCACTTGGGCTGTTGCACCCAAACCGGCCATAAGCATAAGGCCTAATGTCAATACTTTCTTGTTCATATTCTATTGGTTAATTTGTTTTATCAGAAGTTATATTTTACCATTGCGCAGATTCTGTGGTTGGTAACAGGGCGAGGATTTTTCATTGTGTAGTTCTTCTCCTTCTCGCCATAACCTACAGTGGTTGGGTTGTACTCTACGCCAATCTGCAGTGCATTGTGGGTGTAGAGGATGCTTGGTGCAACGCGCCACATGTAGTCCATGTTCTTCTCGCCGCGCATATAAATAATATATTCATTTTTCTCGTTATGAACGAAGTTGCTCTCGCAACCAAGATTCTTTGTGTAGCCGGCAAAGCAGCAGAACTGGAGGTATCCCTTCTTCAAAGGCTGTTTGTAGGTGGCGTCAATCCAACCGCCGATGCTGTTGATTGTGCCATACTCCCACTCGCCGTTATCTTTGATGTTTGTTACACCGTAGCCGCTAATCATGCTCAGGTGTGCGGCATTCTGTGCGTATGTCACGCGCCCTTTGATACCCCAGCGATCGGCCTTGTACGATGCAAAGAGTGTCGGGGTGAAGCTTACAACAGGTGCCTCTTTGCACTTGAATGTCTTTGTTACCTGATTGCCTACAGTTATGGGGTTACCGTTTGCGTCAAATGTGGGATTATCGTTGCCATCAAGAACAGGGCTGTACTCGGTTACATCCCAGTTGTAGCTCTGGCGTGGCTTGATGGTGAGAATGTCAACGCCCACACCGGCCTGGAAACCACCGTTCTTGTACATCGCCTGTAGATAAATCTCGGGAACAACAGCGTTGCGTGCATAGTCGAACGAACCGGTTGATGTATAGTCATCCTTTGCCACATCTTTTGGACCATACGATGTGTACTGGAACTGGTATAGTGCTGTAGCTGTCAATGTCACACCCTTGTTCACATAGTCGTATCGCAACTGTGGTGTGCGGCTGAATGGTGTGAACGGTGCACCGGTCTCGAGCGAGAATACATCGGGCATCATATCGCCCATCATCGGGTGCCACGCCTGTCCCACAAGCAGCTTGTTGTGCTCCCAGTCCATCTTTGCGTATGCCTGGCGTATGCGGAGCACGGTGTTGTTTGTACCGAAGCCTGCAAAGTCGGCTTCAATCTTTGCCGATGTCTTGGCGCCCAGGAACTCGGGGCCGGTGATGTTGAGTCCCAATCGTGTGGTGATGCTTAGCAGCATCATGTTTGGCTGTGCATTGAGGTCGTTGCCGTCGGCATCGAGCTTCTCATTCTTTGGCATGTAGTAGAACTGCTCGCTGTTTGATGTTAGGCTCTCGCGTGTGTCATAACAAGCATAGTTGCGCACAAAACCGTAGAACTTGAAACTGAATTTCTCCTGCGCTGCCACGCTGCCAAAGAACATTGACATTAGCGCAGCAATGAATAGTGTTTTTTTCATACTTTTATTTTAGTTTGTTTTATCCGAAATATCCTGTCTTGCCTACAGAAATGATGAGTACATAACCTATAATGAGTGAGATTATACCAATGGTCATTCCGGTAATGAACATCTGTTTGGTCTTTATGAGTCCGGTAGAGTAGGCTATTGCGTTCGGTGGGGTGCTGATGGGCAGTGACATTGCAAACGATGCAGCCATGGCTACGCCCACAAGCAAGGTTCCTACACCTCCATAGTCACCCAACGCCTCCTGCATTCCGCTGCCAACGGCAACCATGAGCGGAACCATAAGTGCTGTAGCGGCTGAGTTTGAGATGAACTGCGACAGCAACCAGCAGATAACACCTCCACCTAACACCACAGCAAGGACGGGCCAACTGTCAAAGGGAATGGCATCGACCATTGTTTGGGCAAGTCCTGTCTTTTTCATTCCGTCGCCAAGTGCGAAACCGCCGGCAACCATCCATAGGCATGCCCAATCAATATCCTTGAGGTCGCTTGATTTGATGATTCGTGTAATGGCAAAGACTCCTATTGGTATGAGTGCAACAACATAAGAGTTTATGCCTGTGAGGCTCTCAAACATCCAAAGCAGGATGGTTACGGCCAGCGTGCCATAGATGACAGATGTTCTCCAGCCTTTCTTTGCTCCACCAATGATTCTTATGTTTATCTCCTTTGAGGTGAATGGATAGAATATACTCAATAGGAGCCATGAAATTATCAATATTACAATGACAAGCGGTGTCATAATGGTCATCCATTCTCCAAAGCCGACATTAAGATTCAGGCCTGTGGGGTCATTGATGTATTGCAGGGCAATGCCGTTTGGTGGGGTGCCTATTGGGGTTGCGAGTCCACCGATGTTTGCTCCGATGGGTATTGCAAGCGCAAGGGCTGCCGTTCCTTTTTCATTTGCGGGCAATTGGCGTAGCACAGGTGCAAGGAATGTGAGCATCATTGCGGCTGTTGCAGTATTGCTCACAAACATGGAAAATATTGCTGTTACAATTATGAAACCGAACAGTACAACCTTGGGACGAGAACCGAATGGTTTGAGCATTGCGCGTGCCATACTTATATCAACTCCGCTTTTTGAGGCTACCAGCGCAAGTATGAATCCACCCATGAAAAGCATGACAGTGGGGTTGGCAAAGTATCCCATGATGTCCTTGTATGACATGTATGGCGATTTTTTTGTCACGGTTTCTTTGTACACATCATTCTTGCTTATAGAGTATCTGTTGCAGATAGAATCTATGTTCTCGCCTTTTGCTGCAATGTGCTTTACCAACAGAATGCCGTCTTCTTTGATAGAGGCATCTGTGGGTATCATCTCTGCAGCTATTTCCTGTTTGGTAATTATGGACAGTGTGTCACCCTTCTCAATTTTCGATACATGCTGAAGCGAGGTAGATGTCTTCTCTTTTTCCTGTTTCAGGAAGTTTAGGGAACTGTCCGAAACCGTGAGCAGCATGATCACGATTATGAGCAACGATGTTGTCCATGCAGGCACAGCCTCAATAATCCACATGAGTGCAGCCCAGACAAAGATTGCGATCATTCGCTGCTGGATGGGGGTGAGCCCCGGAATTCCGAATATCGTGGTCGGTAACAGGGCTATGGTCAATGCAATGATTGCAATAACTGAAACCTTGATGTATCTGTTGTATCTGCGCAGGAAACGCAGGCATCGTCCGATAGGTGTGTATTGCTGCATAGTAGTAATTTGAAATGATATTTCACAATATTGTGCTAATTTAGTTTAAACTCTTCAAACAATCAATAATGTGGCTCTGTTTTTAGTCTTTATGCTCTCTTTTTTTGTTATCAATGGTGACGGTTGGATATAAAATGATGTCCAATAGTCTCTGTTTTAACTATAAAATACTATATTCGCAACAACAAACCGTAACAGAAGATAACTTATGGCAACAATACATTTGAATAGTGAGCAGTTCATTGCTCGTGTGGCCGATTACAGGTCCAACCCCGGTGTTTTTGAATTTTTGGGCGACAAGCCTGCGTTGATAGATTTCTATGCTTCGTGGTGTGGTCCTTGTAAGATGCTTGCACCTGTGCTGGAGGAACTGTCTGACGAGTTCGCCGGCAGAATTGATATATATAAAATCAATGTTGACGAAGAGGAGGAACTTTCAATGCTATTTGGCATACGCTCTATTCCTACACTGATTTTCATAGAACGGAACGGGGTTATGCACCGTTCACAGGGTGCAATGGGAAAACCGCAGCTCAAAGAGGCGGTGGAGAATATTCTGCTTAAATGACATGATGGCGTGATTACCATTTACAGAGGACCGGTTCCTGGCAGGAACCGGTCCTCTGTGGTAGTCGTGTATATCTTGACGATAACTTTAGATGACGCAGAAAAGTGTAACCATAAACGGTACCGAGAAATCAACGACAAAGCCTTGATAAATTGACAGAATTGCGTATTTCTTTCCGGAGTAGCGTATCACCGATGGCAATACCGTGTCCATTGTTGTTGCGCCACCTGCCGAAATTATGGACAGTGGACCAAATACTTTTACCAGTAATGGCGCTACAAGCAGTGTGAGCAATTCGCGTGCGATGTTGGTGAGCAGGGCAAGTGTGCCAAGCTCCACACCCATGTACTCCGTTATGAATATGCTCGAGAGCGAGTAGTAACCAAAGCCCGAACCCACGGCATAACATTGCTGTGTGGTGCGGAACTCCAACAACAGATCAACAAATACAAGTGCGGCCCATGTTCCCAGGATTGTTGCAATAGGCAGCAACAGGAGCTTCTTGGGCAGCAATTTGAAGTCATTTACTGTTTTTGGGTCATTGCCAATACTTGTACCCACACAGAACATCAGTGCGCACAGCACATAGAGGCTGATGTCGCTTTCATAGACTTCAGCCGGGATTACATCCATCATTCCACATATAATGCCAAGGATGAAGAATCCTATGATAACAAGGCTACCTTTCATTCTTTTTCCTTTCTTCGTTTTTCTTTACATGTTTCCACAGTAGCATTGCAGCGATTGCACTGCCAAGGATGCTCATACTTGCAATAAAGAGTGCCTCCACTCCAATGTTGTGGAGTGAATTCATGACATTGGGGTTGCTCCCGACTTCTACTCCAAGCACGAACAGCAATATCCAGATAAAGGATATTATGATTTTACTTATGTGTGTAAAGCGGTGCCGGCGCATCAAATATCCAAATGCGATTCCGCTGAACATCATTGCAATTACAATGAACATAG
>JAFNWA010000242.1 GCA_017383665.1 Bacteroidaceae bacterium
GCATTTTGAATAGCCACAGCCCGGGCACTGCAGGCATCCCTCCTCAAATATGAGTTGTTGTTTGCAGTGAGGGCATTTCTCGGCAGTAGATGTTCCGTCCTTAATATATCGCTTCAGTGCGCGTTCTACACCATTCTTCCAGGTGTTTATATTGTCTGATGCAAGTTCCAATGATGAAATAAGTTTGATTACCTGTACAATTGGCATCTTGTAACGAAGTACGCCCGATATGAGTTTTGCATAGTTCCAGAACTCCGGATTGAAGCGCTCCGACAATCCCTCGATTGTTGTCTTGTAACCAATCTTGTTCTCAAACTGGAAATCGTAGCGTTTTGTTCCGTCTTCGTTGGTGTGCTTTATGATGATTCCGTGAGTTACATTCTTTGGCAATGGAATTCCGTCCTCATCGTCCTGCTGTCCGGTAAAGATTTCATAAGGTTCTCCATTGAGCAAGCCGATGAATGCAACCCATTTCTCCTTGTTGTTTTGGAAACGCACGACATCTGCCTCCAGGATAGTTGGGCGCACTTCTGTTATGAATGGCTTCATCTCCTCACTCTCCTTTTTCTCCTTCTTGCTCTCTGTTGAAACCAATACACCGGCGCGTGAACCGTCGCGATATACAGTACATCCCTTGCAACCGCACTTCCATGCAGTGACATACAGCTCGTTCACAAGTTTCTCGTCCACATTGTTCGGCAGGTTGATTGTAACGCTGATAGAGTGATCTACCCACTTCTGTATGCGTCCTTGCATCTCGACCTTGGCTACCCAGTCTATGTCGTTTGATGTGGCCTTTGCATATGGCGAGCGTGCGACAATGCTGTCAATCTCCACTTGTGAGTATCGTTTGCTGGTGTCTATCCCACTCTTTTTCATCCACTCGACAAATTTATGGTGATAAACTATGTATTCCTCGAATGTGTCGCCATTCTCATCGGTGAAGTCCACATGCACCTCGGGGTCGTTGGGGTTTACTTTTCTGCGTCGTTTATAAACAGGCATGAATACCGGTTCTATTCCCGATGTGGTCTGTGTCATTATACTTACGGTTCCCGTAGGTGCAATGGTAAGACAGGCGATATTTCGGCGTCCATATTTCTTCATCTCTTCGTACAGTTCCGGACATGCCTCTCTCAATCTGTTGATGAACGGATTGTTCTCCTCGCGTTTTATGTCGAATACCTCAAAAGCTCCACGCTCCTTTGCCAAATTTACCGATGAAGAGTAGGCAGCAATTGCTAGTGTCTTATGAATCTCCTCGGAGAAGGCTGTAGCCTCTTCTGTTCCATAGCGTAGTCCCATTGCCGCAAGCATGTCGCCTTCAGCGGTAATACCGACACCTGTACGGCGCCCCATACTACTTTTGCGCTCAATCTTTTCCCAAAGTTTTCTTTCTGCACCTTTGACCTCATCACTCTCAGGGTCACTGTCTATCTTCTCCTTGATTGCTTTGATTTTCTCCAGTTCAAGGTCAATTATGTCATCCATTATGCGCTGTGTCTTTGCTGCATGCTCCTTAAACAGTTCGTAATTGAAATATGCTTCGGGTGTAAAAGGGTTGACTACATAAGAGAAGAGGTTGATGGCGATGAGGCGGCAGGAGTCGTATGGACACAATGGTATCTCGCCGCATGGATTTGTCGATACGGTCTCAAAACCCAAGTCGGCATAGCAGTCTGGTATTGATTCGCGTTTTATGGTGTCCCAGAAAAGGACACCTGGTTCGGCCGATTTCCACGCATTGTGAATGATTTTGCCCCACAACTTTGTCGCGTCAATCTCTTTCGAACATATCGGGTTCTTTGCATCAATAGGGTATTGTTGTCTGTATGGTGTAGCTGTTGTAACAGCTTTCATGAAGTCATCGTCAATCTTTACAGATACATTTGCACCTGTCACCTTACCCTCCGTCATCTTTGCATCAATGAAAGCCTCAGCGTCCGGGTGTTTTATTGAAACACTAAGCATCAATGCGCCGCGACGGCCATCCTGTGCAACCTCTCTTGTCGAGTTTGAGTAGCGTTCCATGAATGGTACAAGACCGGTTGATGTCAGTGCCGAGTTCTTTACCGGAGAACCTTTGGGGCGTATGTGCGACAAATCGTGTCCTACGCCACCGCGGCGTTTCATCAGCTGTACCTGCTCCTCATCTATGCGGATGATGCCTCCGTATGAATCGGCCTTTCCGTCCATGCCGATTACAAAGCAGTTCGATAGTGATGCAACCTGGAAATCATTGCCGATACCTGTCATTGGGCTGCCTGATGGAACCACATACTTGAATTTGTCGAGCAGGTCAAATACTTCCTGCACTGACATGGGGTTCTCATATTTCGATTCAATCCTCGCAATCTCATTAGCGATGCGCCAGTGCATCTCTTCGGGCGACTTTTCATAGATGTTGCCATATGAGTCCTTGACTGCATACTTGTTTACCCACACTCTTGCGGCCAGTTCGTCGCCGTTGAAGTAGTCGAGGGAGGCCTTGAATGCCTCATCGTATGTATAGTATTTCTTTTCCATATAAGTGTGTTTTTTAGAGTGACACAAATTTAAAAATCATTTGCATAATTGCCAAATATTTTCCACTGTAACTTTATTTTTAATATTAAAGTTTTCCAAAATATTTTTTATTTCGCTGATAATCAATAATATGATTTTTTGATTTGAACAAAAAGTTTTCCAAAATACAAATTGTCGTGATATACCTGTTTGCTTCTTTATTTGTTTCAGATATGGAAATGATAGTAGGAGAATGTCTTCCTTGTTATGCATACAGGTATAAAAAATCATGCGACCGCATGCGGTCGCATGATTTTTTGTATGTATTGAACAGTTTATGCGCTTTGCAGCGAATTGTCTATCTCCTCAAGCTCTACCTTGAACTGCTTGTCCGTGTCGGCAAGGTTCTCAATTGTTTTGCAGGCATGAAGTACCGTCGCATGATCCCTGTCTCCAATGTATTTCCCAATCTTGGATGTTGACATGTCGAGGTGTTTCTTTGCAAGATACATTGCAACCTGACGGACAAGAACCACTTCGCGTTTGCGAGAGCGTGTGTTTATTGCATTGCACTCTATGCCATAATAGTCCGATACGGTCTTGATAATGTCGTCAATGGTAATTGTCTTCTTCTCATAGTCCGAGTAATCACCAATTATTCTGCGTGCAAGGTTGATGTTAACATCGGTGTTGTTTATTGTTGAATGTGCCATCAATGAAACAACAATACCTTCAAGGTCGCGGATACTTGCATTTACATGCTCTGCAATGTATGAAATGACCTCTTCCGGGAACTTCAATCCATCCCTGTAAATCTTGTTGCGCAGAATATTCTTACGAAGTTCAAGATCTGGTTTTTCAATTTCTGCAGTCATGCCCCATTTGAAGCGTGTAATCAAACGCTCTTCCATACCCTGCAATTGCGCTGGCGAGCGATCTGATGTCATAATCAATTGCTTACCGTTCAGATGCAGGTGGTTGAAAATATGGAAGAAAGCGTTTTGGGTCTTTTGAAGACCGGCAAACTCCTGAATATCATCAATGATTAGGACATCAATGCTTTGATAGAATCTCATGAAATCATTGAAGTTTTTCTGGAGTATAGA
>JAFNWA010000243.1 GCA_017383665.1 Bacteroidaceae bacterium
GAATGGATACCCTCTACCTCCTTGAAACCGAATGGCATGCGGAACTCAATGTCGGTAGCAGCGTTTGCATAGTGAGCCAACTTCTCATGGTCGTGATAGCGATAGGCGTCATCACCGAAACCAAGAGCCTTGTGCCATGCAAGACGAGTCTCTTTCCACTTGTTGAACCACTCGAGCTCGCTGCCTGGGCGTACAAAGAACTGCATCTCCATCTGCTCAAACTCGCGCATGCGGAAGATGAACTGGCGTGCAACAATCTCGTTGCGGAAAGCTTTACCAATCTGTGCGATACCGAATGGAATACGCATGCGGCCTGTTTTCTGCACATTGAGATAGTTAACAAAGATACCCTGTGCAGTCTCGGGACGGAGATAAACCTTCATTGCACCATCTGCCGTTGAACCCATCTCTGTTGAGAACATGAGGTTGAACTGGCGCACCTCGGTCCAGTTGCGTGTACCAGAGATTGGACATGCAATCTCCTCGTCGATGATAATCTGACGGAGTTCCTCGAGGTTCATATCGTTGAGAGCCTTGGCAAAACGAGCCTGCAGAGCATCGCGCTTCTCCTTCTCGGCAAGAACCTTTGGATTTGTCTCCATGAAAAGTTCGCGGTTGAAAGAGTCACCGAAACGCTTTGCTGCCTTTGCAGCCTCTTTCTCCATCTTCTCCTCATACTTTGCAATCTGCTCCTCAATGAGGACATCGGCGCGATAACGCTTCTTTGAATCGCGGTTGTCAATGAGAGGGTCATTGAATGCATCAACATGACCCGAAGCCTTCCAGATTGTAGGATGCATAAAGATAGCAGAGTCAATACCAACGATGTTGTCATGGAGCAACACCATGCTCTGCCACCAATAGGTCTTTATATTATTCTTGAGTTCAACACCCATCTGACCATAGTCGTACACTGCACCCAAACCGTCATAAATATCGCTTGAGGGAAATACAAAACCATACTCTTTGCAATGCGCAACTACTTTCTTAAAAACATCTTCCTGTGCCATAGTTTTATTTAAGTTTATATTATATTCTACAATTATCTTGCGAAGATACGAATTTTCATGGAAAAAGCTTGACTAATTCTGCTGTTTATTACAAAAACATCAAAATATAATGACAAATGAGCAAGAATTATGGGGTGACTCTGCCATTTTCAAAGCGAATGCCTTTCCCTGAAGAGACAAAGGAGAAGCCCGCAAAACCGGCATTAACAGGTGACGGTATATTAACAAAGCGCCCAAAATCAATCAATATTTCATTATTTCGTTAATTTTGATTATATTTGCAAGTTAATTGATTCAACATCCTAAAACCAAACAATAGCATAGCAAACAGCTAATTGCAAGACTATGGATTATAACGACGAACTGGACGAAAGCATGAACGATGCCGGTGAAGGCGGCATGATGCCCGACAGCGGTAGCGCTACTGGCGAGCACACACACCATCACGACGCCAATGACATAAGACACAAGCTCACAGGAATGTACCAGAACTGGTTCCTGGACTATGCGTCGTATGTTATTCTGGAACGCGCCGTGCCACACCTGTACGATGGTCTGAAACCTGTGCAGCGACGCATTCTACACGCTATGCGCGAACTTGATGACGGACGCTACAACAAGGTTGCGAATGTTGTGGGACATACCATGCAGTATCACCCACATGGCGATGCATCAATTGCCGGCGCATTGGTGCAGATGGGACAGAAGGACTACCTCATCGACTGCCAGGGAAACTGGGGTAACATCCTTACCGGTGACTCATCGGCTGCTCCACGATACATCGAGGCACGCCTTTCGCACTTTGCACACGATGTCGTTTTCAACCCCAAGACAACCGAGTGGAAACTCTCGTATGACGGCCGCAACAAAGAGCCGATAACACTCCCCGTGAAGTTCCCGCTGCTATTGGTGCATGGTGTCGAGGGTATTGCCGTGGGCCTCTCATCAAAGATTCTGCCACACAACTTCAACGAGGTGTGCGATGCTGCAATATCGTACCTGAAGAAAGAGGAGTTCCAACTCTATCCCGATTTCCAGACAGGCGGCAGCATAGATGTATCGCGCTACAACGACGGTGACCGCACCGGCCGCGTGCGCATCCGTGCAAAAATCACCAAGTCGGACGACAACAAGACACTGACTATCTCCGAGATACCTTTTGGAAAGACCACACCGCTTGTAATCGAGTCGATACTCAAGGCGGTGGACAATGGAAAAATCAAGATACGCAAGATTGACGACAACACATCGGACAAGGTAGAGATTCTGCTGCAACTTGCTCCGGGCGTATCGAGCGACAAGACCATTGACGCGCTCTACGCATTTACCGACTGCGAGATAAGCATCACGCCATGCTGCTGCGTAATTGACAACCACACCCCTGTGTTCCTTACGGTGAGCGAGCTGTTGCGCCGCTCGGTCGATAGCACCAAGGAACTGTTGCGCCTTGAACTGCAGATACGAAAGGGCGAGTTGCTCGAGCAACTGCACTTTGCATCGCTCGAAAGCATCTTCATCGAGGAACGCATATACAAAGACAAGGAGTTCGAGCAGGCACCCGACATGGACAGTGCACTTGCACATATTGACCTGCGCCTTGAGCCATACAAGAAGGACTTCATTCGCGAAATAACACGCGATGACCTGTTGCGCCTCATGGAGATAAGGATGGCACGCATCCTGCGTTTCAACAAGGAGAAGGCCGAGGAGCTCATTGCACGCTTGAAGAAAGACATTGCCGAGATTGATAAGCAACTTGGGCAGATGACCGCCGTAACCATCAAGTGGTTCACCATGCTCAAGGAGAAATATGGTGCACGCTATCCACGCCAGACCGAGATACGCAACTTCGACACCATTGTTGCGGCAAAAGTTGTGGAAGCAAACCAGAAGCTATACATCAACCGTGCCGAGGGATTCATTGGTACATCGCTGAAGAAGGACGAGTTTGTCACAAACTGCTCGGATATCGACGACATCATCCTTTTCTACAAGGACGGAAAGTACAAGATTGTAAAGGTGAGCGAAAAACTGTTCGTGGGCAAGAACATAATCCATGTCGATGTGTTCAAGAAGAACGACAAGCGCACAATCTACAATGCTGTTTACCGCGACGGAAAGAACGGCATCCACTACATAAAGCGTTTTGCCGCAACCGGCATGACACGCGACCGCGAGTATGACCTGACACAGGGCACACCCGGTTCAAAGGTTGCCTACTTTACATCGAACCCCAACGGCGAGGCCGAGGTTATAAAGGTAATGTTGCGCCCCAACCCAAGACTCAGAAACTCAATCATTGAGAAAGACTTCAGCACCATCGCAATCAAGGGCCGACAGTCAATGGGCAACATACTCACCAAGAACGAGGTGCTGCGCATAACATTGAAGAAACACGGAAGTTCTACACTTGGCGGGCGCAAGGTGTGGTTCGACCGAGACATCCTGCGCATCAACTTCGACAACCATGGCGAATATCTTGGCGAGTTCCACAACGACGACAAGATACTTGCGATACGCAAGAACGGTGAGTTCGACATCATGCCCGTTGACCTCAACAACCACTTCGATGACGACCTGATGGTGATTGAGAAGTTCGACCCTGGAAAGGTTTGGAGCGCTGCACTCTACGACGCATCACAACAGGGTTATCCTTATATTAAAAGATTCACCCTTGAAGCCGGTGCGCGCCGCCAGAAC
>JAFNWA010000244.1 GCA_017383665.1 Bacteroidaceae bacterium
GCCGCCTCAATGAAATTTGAATTGAGATATTCGGTAAGCCTTTTCATATCTCAGCAATATTTGCTCTCTGTTCTCTGCTCTCACATCGTTATATCTTCCATCTCTGTTACTGCATCCATCCAACCGTCCATAACGATGGCGGGGGAGTGTGTGCAGAGTATTATCTGCGTGTTGGGATTGAGTGTTCGCACAAGGGTTATCAACCGTTGCTGCCACTCGATGTGCAATGATATTTCGGGTTCGTCCATGAGCATCACGCTCGGGCGGTTCTCTTGTACAAGTGCTGTAAGCAGTATCACAAGCATCTGCTTCTCACCCGATGAAAGCAGGTAGGGTTGCAGGGTCTCGCCATATTGGTTGAACAGTATCTCGTTGCTGTTGCGTACTATAGTCTTTGCTGTGGCAGAAAATAACTCATCCACAAGATCCTGGAACTGCTTTTTCGGTTTTGTCAATTCCGTGGCAAGACGCTGGTCGTCGGGGTTGCCCGATGTTAGCAATGAGATAATTCTATTGCCTATGTTCACCTGGTAGTTCAGGTAACGGCGCTGCAGGTTGTATAGTTGCCAGTCGAGCTCGGTGCGTATGTCGGCACCAGATACCTTTTCAAGCATCTCACGGCTCATGATAGGGCGGTCTATGCTGCTGATGACATCAAAGTTAATGCTTGTGGCATCCTCCGGATAGAAGGTTATCTTTACTCCATCTTCCGGGTTACTGGTTATGCACCCGTCATGCATGATGTCAAGGTGTCTTGCCGACCTGTTTATAAAGGTACTTTTGCCGGCACCGTTGTTTCCGCTCAGGATGTTCACATCTGGCCTTAACTCCCAATTCACATGCTTGCGATTGCTCCACAACGACTCAATCTCGATGCTTTTTATGTATTGTGCCATCTTTTCCATAATAGTGCGCTCTATGTGATGCAAGCAAATTTATACAATGTTTGTGTAAATTCAAATAACAAAAAGTAAATTATATTTAAAAATACAAAAAATGTCATCCCTATTCTTCTTTTCTCGCCTGTTTGTGATTATCTTTGAACATGCACGGGTCCCGTGACAATTTAAAAAGACTGGTATGATACGCATTTTTTGTAAGAACAACGGTGTTACAAGGGAGTTCCCCAGCGGTGTGTCGCTAAGGGAAATTTATGATTCTTTTGAACTTGATATGCCCTATGGCCCTATTGCTGCCCGTGTGAACAATGTTACCGAGGGGCTTGCGTTAAGACTCTATCGCCACAAGGATGTGGAGTTTATTGATGTTACCACCGATGACGGAATGCGCATGTATGTGCGCTCGCTCACCTTTATTTTCATGAAGGCAATGAACGAACTGTTCCCTGGCGAGACAGTGCGTTTCGAGAATGCGATCTCAAAAGGCTATTATTGTCGTAGGGATTTGCCCTTGACTGACGAGCAGGTAGTTCTTCTGCGCGAAAGAATGCAGCGTGTCATTGACTGTGACATCCCTTTTAATAGAGTGGAGTGCCACACTGCCGATGCCATTGAACTGTTCAATAGTGTAGGGCGCGTGGACAAGGTGCGTCTATTGGAGACTTACGACCACTTGTACACAAGTTATTACGAACTTGATGGCTATATTGACAGCTATTATAACGGACTTGTTCCTAGTACCGGATATATAAAGTTATTTGAAATTGAGAAATATGACGATGGCATATTACTCCGTATTCCTAATAAGGAACGCCCAACAGAACTTGAGGACAAGGTCCCACAGGAGAAACTGCACGAACTTTTCGAGGAACGCCTGCAATGGCATCAGAAGATGGGGGTTGAGACAATAGGAGACTTCAATAAAGCTGTGCGTGCCGGTTTTGGAATAGACCTGGTAAATGTGTCCGAGGTGTTACAGGAGCGTCGTCTCTCGCTCATTGCCGATGAGATTGCGCAGCGCGGAGCAAGGGTGGTGTTAATTGCCGGTCCATCTTCATCGGGCAAGACTACATTCAGCAAACGCCTTGGAATACAGCTGCTTGCATGCGGTCTTAGACCGTACGCAATATCGCTTGATGACTATTTCGTTAACCGCACACATACACCGCGCAAACCCGATGGAGACTACGATTTTGAATCGATCCACTCCATTGATCTGCCATATTTCAACGAATCGTTGAGTCGCATACTCGGTGGCGAAGAGGTTGATTTGCCCACATACAATTTCAAGAGCGGCGAGCGCGAGTTCAATGGCAACAGCCTGAAACTGGAACCTCATATGGTGCTGGTGATTGAGGGCACGCATGCGCTTAACCCAATGCTCACCATGCAGATACCCGACAACGACAAGTACCGCATCTATGTTTCTGCGCTTACTTCAATAAAACTCGATTATCACAACTACATATCAACATCTGATAATCGCCTGCTGCGCCGCATGATACGAGATGCAAAATACCGCGGCTACTCGGCGCGCGAAACCATCATGCGCTGGCCCGATGTGCGCCGTGGCGAGGAAAAATGGATATTCCCCTATCAAGAGAATGCAGATGTAATGTTCAATTCGTCGCTTTTCTATGAGCTTGCTGTCTTTAAATCGCAGGCCGAACCCATGCTGCGTGCCGTACCCGAGAACTGCACTGAGTATTCCGAGGCGCAAAGGCTTTTGCGTTTCCTGGATTATATTGTACCTTTGCAGGACAAGGAACTGCCACCGACATCGCTTGCGCGTGAATTCTTGGGTGGAAGCAGTTTCAAGTATTGATAGTTTATAAACAGCAGAATGTCAAACAGTAGATTTACACAAACCCAACAACAGCAGCAGACGCTTTCCCAAACCCTGTCGCCCCAGCAATTGCTTGCCGTGCAACTGCTTGAGATGACAACGGTTGAGATTGAGGAGAGGGTGCGAGGCGAGGTGATGGATAACCCCGCCCTTGATGCCATTGAACCCGATGAGGCTATGCCCCAGGGGGGTGGGGATGATGTTGATACCCCAGATATCTACTCAGTTGATGCAGACGATGATTATAGCGGCAATGATGACATACCTGTTGCATCGTCGGGTTTTTCCACTTCGATTGATTCCACATTGGGCGATGCTGCCTTGTTCGGTGACTCGCTCATGGAACAGCTTGGCGAGCTCTCGCTCTCTCCCGACGAACATGCCATTGGCGAATATCTGATAGGTTCGCTCGATGAGGACGGCCTGTTGCGCAAGCCGCTGTCCGAGATTGAGGATGAACTGCTCATATACAACAATATCTCCACCACTGAAACCTTGCTGCAGTCGGTGCTTGCTGCCATACAGACATTTGAACCGGCCGGTATTGCTGCACGCGATCTGCGTGAGTGTCTGCTCCTGCAATTGGAGCGCAGCACATCGGTCAAGGACTATTCGTTGCACAAAAGGATTCTGACAGAGTGCTACGATGAGTTTGCCGGCAAGCGTTGGAATGTTATCCCCGAAAAACTTGGACATTCGGCCGATGAGTGCCGCGATGCCATTGCCGATATTGTCCGTCTCAATCCGCGACCGGGAGCGTCGCTTGCCGAGGGTGTCGGCTTTAGCCGCCAGCAGGTGATGCCCGATTTTCTTCTTGAGATAACCGATGACAATGTCTATGTATCGCTCAATAACTCCCATGTCCCCTCGCTGCGTGTGAACGGTGATTTCTTGCAGATGCTTGATGAGCAGGTTGCCGGCAATAACGCCGAACAGCGTGCTGCGGCACTCTTCCTGCGCCAAAAAATCGATGCGGCAAAAGGATTCATAAGTGCTGTGCAGCAACGCGAAATGACAATGCTGGGGACAATGAAGGCAATAGCGGCGTTGCAAAAGGAGTATTTCCTGAGTGGTGGCGATGAGGCTTTTCTCAAACCAATGATTCTGGAGGATGTTGCCAATATCGCAGGCTATGACATCTCTACAGTGTCGCGTGTGTGCAACAGCAAGTATGTGCAGACGCCATGGAGTGTAACCCCGTTGAAATACTATTTTAGTGACGGTGTGGCAATGCTCGATGGTACCACACAGTCCGTGTATGAACTGTTCCGTGTTATCCGTGAACTCATTGCCGATGAGGACAAGACCAATCCGCTTACCGACCAGGCTCTGCAGGAGATGCTTGTCGGGCAAGGTTACAATGTCGCACGCCGCACGGTTGCCAAGTACCGCGAGCAGTTGAATATCCCTGTGGCCAGGTTGCGCAGGGAGTGATAAAATACCCATTTATGAAACGCTGTATCACCCTTTTCATCCTGTTGTTGGCTGTTGCAGTGCAGCCGTATGCTCAGGATCATTCATATCCCGGACTCATGGAGTGCGAGATGCAGAGTGAAATCCTTGGTTGTACCAAGAAATACTGTATATATCTTCCCCATGGATATGCCGATGAAAGCAGGAGTTTTCCAGTGCTCTATCTCTTGCACGGCCTCACCGACACGCATACCGCGTGGCGAGATAAGGGGAATCTACAGGAGATAGCGACAGAGAATTTCCGGTCGGGCAAGGCACAGGAGATGATAATCGTGATGCCCGATGCCGGTACCACCTACGACGGCTATTTCAATAGTGACTGTTGGCGTTACGAGGATTTCTTCTTTCAGGAATTCATTCCGCACATCGAAAGTACATACCGCATTATCCCCGACAAGCAGCACCGTGCTATCGCCGGCCTCTCGATGGGTGGCGGCGGAACAACATGGTATGCAATAAACCACAGCGATATGTTCTCCAGCGCCTATGCCATGAGCGCGCTCATGGGGCTTGTAGAGAACAGTTGGATAACACATGACCCCGATGCCCGCCGCAGAGTGTTCATGGAGAGTGCTGTGGCATGCAACAATATCACGGCAATAGAGGATGCTACACAGGAACTGTGTACCAAGATAGCGTCTGTACGCTGGTTTATAGATGTGGGCGATGATGATTTTCTCTTCGACAACAACATGGAATTCATTAAAGCAATGCGCCAAAAGCGCATCCCCTACCAATTGCGTGTGCGCGACGGTGCCCATGTGTGGCAATATTGGCAGGATGCGTTGCGTATCGCGCTCCCGTTTGTTTCCGAAGGATTTGGCAATTAAATACCCTTTTTCTTATTCCTTAGAATATTTGCAGATTGAGAAAATAACAGTAAATTTGCAGTAATGAGCAGGTAAGGAGCTTTTGTGCTCTGTTGCCTGTTATAAAGCAATGATGTATTATGGCAAAACAGCACATAACAATTGAAGAGGTTAAGGAAGATCTCCGCTATCTGCGTCTGCTGGCACGCGATTTCCCCACCGTGTCGAGCGTGACAACTGAAATCATCAACCTTGAGGCAATCCTGCATCTGCCCAAGCCTACGGAGCATTTCCTTGCCGATGTACACGGCGAGCACGAGGCTTTCCAACATATCCTGCGCAACGCGTCGGGAAACATCAAGCGTAAGGTAAATGATCTTTTCGGTGATACCATTACAGCCGAGGAGAAGAAGGATTTGTGCACTCTAATCTATTATCCCGAGGAGAAACTCAAACTTGTAAAGCAGTCGGATGTTGACCTTGACGAGTACTATAAGCGTTCACTGAACCGCCTTATTGTGGTTTGCCGCAATGTGTCGTCAAAATATACCCGTTCAAAAGTGCGTAAGAGCCTCCCTGAGGAGTATGTGTATATTATTGAGGAACTTTTGCACGAGAGCGACGACTACCGGAACAAGCAGGCCTATCTGGAAGTTATTGTCGATACAATTATAGGTACAGGCCGTGCCGGCCATTTCATAACAGCACTCTGTTATCTTATACAAAGACTGATCGTCGATCGCCTGCATATCCTTGGCGATATATTTGACCGTGGCCCGGGTGCGCATCATATCATGGATGCGCTGTGCGATTACCATCATTTGGATATTACTTGGGGTAACCACGATGTGCTGTGGATGGGTGCCGCTGCAGGAAATACCTGCTGTATCGCAAGTGTGTTGCGCTTGTCGTTACGCGATGCCAACACAACTACCCTTGAAGAGGGTTATGCGATAAATATGGTTCCGCTTGCAACATTTGCAATGGAACAATATGCCGATGACCCTTGTACGATATATCAACCCCGTGTGGATGAGGAGCGTACCAACTTCAACGAGAAGGATGTGCGACTCATTGCCCAGATGCACAAGGCTATCTCAGTAATAGAGTTCAAACTCTCGGGGCAAATTGCGATGAAGCACCCCGAGTGGAACATGATGGACCGTTGTCTCATGGAGTTCATTGACAAGGAGCGCGGTATCATAACCATTGATGGCAAGGAGTATGAACTTGGCGACAAGCTGTGGCCAACGCTTGACCCGTCGAATCCGTATGCCCTCACTCCGGAGGAACAGGATGTCATAGACCGTCTGCGTCACTCGTTCATGCGCAGTGAGCGCTTGCAGAACCATGTGAATTGTCTGCTTATGCGTGGCGGTATGTTTGTTATATATAACTCGAACCTTATGTTCCATGCAGCTGTTCCCATCAACGAGGACGGTACAATGCGCGAGGTTGTCTTTGACGGCGTACCGGTGAAGGGTAAGGAACTGATGAAGAAGGTTGAGCGCATGGCGCGAACAGCCTTTGATAGTGATGTCGATGAGGCTACACGCGAAAAGTATGCCGACTTCTTCTGGTATTTGTGGTGCGGCCCCGAGTCACCTCTCTTCGGCAAGGCGAAGATGGCTACATTCGAGCGTTATTTGCTCGATGACAAGGAGGTGCAGAAAGAACCAAAAGGGTGGTACTATATCCTGCGCGACAATGCCGAGGTGTGCGATTATATTCTTGATGAGTTCGGTGTCAAGGGTAACCACCGCCACATTATCAACGGTCATGTGCCTGTGCGTGTGTTCAAGGGTGAGACTCCAATCAAGGCCGATGGCCGCCTGATGGTCATTGACGGCGGTTTCTCAAAGATTTACCACAATCGTACAGGTATTGCCGGCTATACATTGGTTTATCACAGCCGTGGCTTTGAACTTGTGCAGCTTACTCCGTTTACATCGACCGAAGAGGCTATCCTCAACGGAACCGATATTGCCGGTACAATAAACATTGTGGAGATTGTTGGTGAACGCGAAAAGGTGCGCGATACCGACATAGGCCGTGGCATCATGGTGAAGATTGCCGACCTTGAGCGACTGCTCTACGCTTACCGCAAGGGTGTGATAAAAGAAAGACCGTAGTAGCGAGGTTAAAAGTGAAAGGTGAAAGGTGAAAGGTGAAAGCGGAAAACGGAAAACTGAAAGCGGAAAGGTTAAAGCTCGTGCAAGCGAGTGATTGAAAATTTTTTCAATCGCAACGACAACGCGGACGAGCGTTGTTTGCGACGACTGAACCTTTAGGTTTACAAAGGAGTGCGACAAGGTCGCCTCAAAGCCGAGGTTCAATCGCATGAAGTGCGGTTAAAGCTCGTGTAAGCGAGTGAGTGAAAGCATTGTAATTGTCCCTCTTTTTTAGGGGGCGAGAAATTACGCGAGTAATTTCGGAGGGGGTATTCAAACCGCGTA
>JAFNWA010000245.1 GCA_017383665.1 Bacteroidaceae bacterium
AGTTCTTCAGAGAGGGCGAGGAAGAACCATATCTTGTGCGCCACGATGCCGATGTGGAGATTGAACTGCGCGAGAGCGGAACAATCACCGTGATGCCTACAATCACTTATACGAGCAAAGAGGACTATAATGATGTGAAATATTTTGCTTACGATCCATTCAGAATAACGATTCCAGACTCTTCCCTTGAAGCACCCAATGCTTTCTCGCCCAATGGCGATGGCATAAACGACTACTACAATGTCTTCAAAGTAAAGTCAATTGTTGAGTTCCAAGGAGCGATATACAACCGTTGGGGTCAGGAACTCTACCGTTGGGGCATTGACGAGATTGGTAACGAAAACTCCGGTTGGGATGGCACATATAAAGGTCGCCAAGTTAGCGACGGAGTCTATTATGTTGTGATAAACGCAAGGGGTGCCGATGGCATCCGGTACGAGATAAGGCGTGATGTGAATCTTCTGCGCGGATTTACCGAAGTTGTAAAATAGATGAGTGAAAATGGTTAAAGAGGAAAAAGGTAAAATAGAGGTCTTTGGTGCGCGAGTACACAATCTCAAGAATATAGATGTTGAAATACCGCACGATTCACTAACCGTAATAACCGGTCTCAGTGGCAGTGGCAAGTCTTCGCTTGCTTTCGATACTATCTTTGCCGAGGGACAGCGCCGCTATCTTGAGACATTCTCAGCCTATGCCCGTAACTTCCTTGGTGGCCTTGAGCGCCCCGATGTAGATAAGATTACAGGACTCAGCCCGGTCATCTCCATTGAACAGAAGACAACCAACAAGAACCCACGCTCAACAGTGGGTACAACCACCGAGATATATGACTACTTGCGCTTGCTCTATTCACGCGCTGCCGATGCCTATTCCTATCTTTCGGGCGAGAAGATGGTAAAATATACCGAGGAAAAAATCCTTGAACTCTTGCTCGATGCATACGATGGCAAGCGCATATACATTCTTGCGCCACTTGTAAAGGCGCGCAAAGGACACTACAAGGAGCTTTTTGAGCAGATGATGCGTAAAGGCTACCTCAATGTGCGCATCGATGGTGAGCTATGCGAAATGTCGCGCGGAATGATGCTCGAACGCTACAAGAATCACGATATTGAAGTTGTTGTTGACAAACTTGCCGTGGATGCCAAGGATACCCAACGCCTTAAACAGAGCCTTTCAACAGCGCTTGCACAGGGTGATGGCCTGGTTATGATAATGGAGATGCCGTCGGGCGAGGTTCGCCATTACAGCAAGCGTCTCATGTGTCCCGTTACAGGTCTTTCATACAAAGAGCCCGACCCGCATAATTTCTCCTTCAACTCGCCCCAGGGCTTCTGTCCCAAGTGTAAGGGATTGGGAGTGGTGAGTTGTGTCGATGTCGATAAGGTCGTCCCCGACCGCACTCTCTCTGTTTATGACGGCGCATTGGCTCCGCTTGGCAAATACCGTCGCTCCTCAATCTTCCAACAGATAGAGTCGGTACTAGCACGCTATGATGCCGATTTGAAAACCCCGGTCGAGGAACTGCCCGATGAAGCACTCGACGAAATTCTCTATGGCTCGCCTGTCCCGTTGAAACTGAGCAACTCAAGCGAAATGTTCTATGACAGCATAGCAACATACGACGGCCTTGTAAAGTATATACAGCTGCAGAAGGACACAAGCGTCTCGGCCAAGGAGTTGCGTTGGGCCGAACAGTTCTCCATGATGCAGACATGCCCCGAGTGTGGCGGTGCTCGTCTCAATAAAGAAGCATTACACTATCGTCTTGCAGGCAAGAACATCTCGGAACTGGCCTCAATGGACATCATAGCCCTCAATGATTGGCTCGAAAAGCTTGACAGCTCGCTCAGCGACAAGCAGCGTGCCATAGCCGGTGAAATAGTAAAAGAGGTAAAGACACGCATAGGATTTCTGCTCGATGTGGGTCTTGGGTACCTCTCACTCAACCGTTCCTCGGCATCGCTCTCGGGTGGTGAGGGGCAGCGCATACGCCTTGCCACACAGGTAGGCTCGCAGCTGGTCAATGTATTTTACATACTCGATGAACCCAGTATAGGTCTCCATCCGCGCGACAACGACAGGCTCATCTCCTCGCTCAAGTCACTGCGCGACATCGGCAACACCGTAATTGTGGTAGAGCACGACCGCGATATAATGCTCGCCTCGGACTACATCATAGACCTTGGCCCCAAGGCTGGGCGCAAGGGTGGTGAGGTTGTCTTTGCCGGCACACCTGCCCAGATGCTCAAAGGCGATACTATGACAGCCCGTTTCCTCAATGGAAAAGAGAAAATAGAGATACCGGCTGTGCGCCGTCCCGGTAACGGACAAGCGATAAAGATTACAGGCGCGTGCGGTAACAACCTCAAGAATGTAGATGTGGAGTTCCCGCTTGGCAAGCTCATTTGCGTGACAGGAGTCTCGGGCGGTGGCAAGTCATCACTCATAAACGATACCCTGCAACCAATACTTGCAAAACATTTCTATCGTGCACTGCGTGAGCCGTTGCCATATACATCAATTGAAGGCATTGAACACATAGACAAGATTGTCGATGTTGACCAGTCGCCGCTTGGACGCACCCCACGCTCCAACCCGGCAACATACACCGGTGTCTTTTCCGATATACGCAACCTCTTTGTCGAGCTCCCCGAGGCCAAAATACGCGGCTACAAACCCGGACGCTTCTCGTTCAATGTCACCGGTGGCCGTTGTGAGGCATGCGGCGGTAACGGATACAAAACACTGGAGATGAACTTCCTCCCCGATGTCATGGTGCCCTGCGAGGTGTGTCATGGCAAACGCTACAATCGCGAGACGCTCGAAGTACGCTATAAAGGCAAGTCCATTGCCGATGTGCTCGACATGACAATAAACATGGCAGTGGAGTTCTTTGAAAATGTTCCCACAATCCTTAATAAAATAAAGGTGTTGCAGGAGGTGGGCCTTGGATACATAAAACTGGGCCAGCCATCAACAACCCTTTCGGGTGGCGAGAGCCAGCGCGTTAAGCTCGCAACCGAGCTCTCAAAGCGCGATACCGGCAAGACTCTTTACCTGCTCGATGAACCCACCACAGGTTTGCATTTCGAGGATATCCGCGTGCTCATGAATGTCGTGAACCGCCTTGTCGATAAAGGTAACACCGTGGTTATCATTGAACACAACCTCGATGTAATCAAGCTTGCCGACCACATCATAGACATGGGACCCGAAGGTGGTCGTGATGGTGGAGTAGTGATGGCTACCGGCACCCCTGAGGAGGTTGCTGCCAAAGGAGTAGGGCACACGGCGAAGTATCTTAAAGAGGAACTGAATAGATGATTTAAAAGCAGCCACACGGCTGCTTTTATTGCTATAGTGAAGGAATGTTATAGTGAAGGCCTAAAAGGGCTTAAAAGCCTAAAAGGGCGACAAGACAAAGAGTTCCTCCCCTCTTTGAGGTGGAGGTGGCACGGAGTGCCGGAGGGGAGTATTACTTGCGTTAGCGCCGGGCAAGCATAAACTCTCCCTCTTTTCAAAGAGGGAGTACGGCTTTAGCCGGGAGGGAGTTTGTAGCCCTTGTCGCCCTTTTGGGCGTTTAACTCTATAGTCTTTGCCGCCGGGCAAGCAGTTGCCCATCGGGGCATCTGAATAGCCTTTTAGGCCTTTTCGCCCCTTTCTGCCCTTTTGGGCGTTTAACTCTATAGTCCTTGCCGCCGGGCAAGCAGTTGCCCATCGGGGCATCTGAATAGCCTTTTAGGCCTTTTCGCCCCTTTCGCCCCTTTTGGGCGTTTAACTCTATAGTCCTTGCCGCCGGGCAAGCGTTGCCCGTCGGGGCAACTGAATGGCCTTTTAGGCCTTTTCGCCTTTTCTGCCCTTTTGGGCTTTTACAAGAAAACATCTTTGGATTTTTAAACAACTTTGTGATTTTCTATTAAAGATAGATTAGTTGCTTAGAACCGTTTAGTTGATGATTTTTGTCAGTTCGTGCTACCCAAACCCCGAAACGCTTGGTAAAAAGCAAATTAACGAAAATATAAAAAGATTTTACAAGCTTATTACCAACTGTTTAACCTTAAAAAGTTTGTAAAAAAGATGCTGTATTTCGTAAAT
>JAFNWA010000246.1 GCA_017383665.1 Bacteroidaceae bacterium
ACCGATGCTCCCTTGTGCTGTGCGGCAGCCTTGAGGCATGCGACTGCGGCCTGCATGTCTGTTGCGACACAGCGCGCGAAGAAGTTGCCTCGCGCTCCAAAGCAGAGTTCTGCGGGGCGGAACGGCTCTTCCACTGTGCCGTATGGCGATGACTTGCTGACAAAGCCGCGTGCCGATGTGGGCGAGTACTGTCCTTTGGTAAGGCCATATATACGGTTGTTGAGCAATATCATGTTAAGGTCAATGTTGCGCCGTACCGCGTGGATGAAGTGATTTCCTCCAATGGCAAGGCCGTCACCATCACCTGAAATCTGCCACACTGTGAGCTCCGGGTTGGCAACCTTTGCACCTGTGGCTATGGCTGCAGAACGGCCGTGGATGGTGTGGAAACCGTATGTGTTCATGTAATAGGGTAGGCGTGATGAACAACCAATGCCCGATATTACTGCAATATCATGTGGGGCAACGCCCAGTTCGCCCATAGCCTTGTGCAGTGCACCCAGGAAGGAGTGGTCGCCACAACCCGGACACCAGCGAGGCTGTCCGAATTTATAATCTTGTGCTGTGTATTCGCTCATATCAATATGTGTTTTATGTATTGAAAGAGATTGGAACAAATGTTGTTTGTCATTCCGAACCTTGTGTGAGGACGAGTTGTTGAGGGAAACCCGAAAAATCTCAAAAAAACGATATAGAGATATCTCACATATGTTTGATATGACAAAATCAGATTGTACCTTATTTCTCCATTATTTTTGTAAATTCCTTGACAAGGTCGGCAACCACGAAAGGCTGTCCCTTGACCTCGTTGTATTGATACAGTTCTATGCCGTTGATTTTTGTACGCAGGTAGCCGGCGAACTGTCCCATGTTTTGCTCGGCAACCACAATCTTCTTGTAGCGTCGCAAGACATCGGCTGTATTTGCCGGTAGTGGATTGATGTAGCGGAAGTGTGCCAAGCCTACTTTCTTGCCCTCGGCGTTCATCTGCTGCATTGCTTCGCACAAGTGACCATATGTGCCGCCAAAGCCAACGATGAGCAGGTCGGCGTTCTCGCAACCTTCTACTTGCAAAGGTGGCAGGTCTGCAGCAATCTTGGCAATCTTCCGTGCGCGTGTTTCAACCATGCTATGGTGGTTGCCCGGATCGTTGCTGATGGCTCCTGTGGCTGCACTCTTTTCAAGGCCGCCAATGCGGTGTGTGAAGCCCGGTGTGCCGGGAACTGCCCAGTAGCGCACATCTGTCTCGGGGTTGCGTTTGTATGGGCTCCACCCATCTTTAATATCGTCATTTACATATGGCGGGGTAATTGCAGGGTATGCATTTATGTCGGGCAACTTCCAAGCTGCAGAGCCATTGGCGATAAATGCGTCTGTAAGCAGAATGACTGGCGTCATGCGCTCAACTGCAATCTTGCAGGCGTTGAATGCTGCGTCAAAGCAGTCTGTTGGCGATGTCGCTGCAATTACAGGAATCGGGCTTTCGCCATTGCGTCCATAGAGTGCTTGCAACAGGTCTGTCTGCTCACTCTTGGTGGGAAGTCCTGTAGATGGACCGCCACGCTGTACATCAATGATTACAAGTGGTAGCTCGGTAATCACTGCAAGGTTTATCGCCTCGCTTTTCAGGCATATACCGGGACCTGATGTCGATGTACAGGCAAGTGCCCCTGCGTATGCTGCACCAACTGCTGATGCGCAACCGGCAATCTCATCCTCTGCCTGCATTGTAATGACGCCCATGGACTTGTGCTTTGCAAGTTCGTGCAGGATGTCGGTTGCAGGGGTGATGGGGTATGAACCGAGGAACAGTCTCATGCCTGCTTTCTCAGCTGCTGCAATAAGTCCGTATGCTGTGGCCTTGTTGCCGTTGATGTCCATGTAACGACCTTTCTTCTTCTCGCGGTCGCTTTCAATTGTGTATGTGTGAGAGATGGATGTGTGGGTGTTGTGTCCCATGTCATATCCGGCGCGCAAAACCTTTATGTTGGCTTCGGCTATCTCCGGTTTCTTTGCAAATTTTGCGCGGAGCATGTTCTCGGCGAGCGATAGGTCGCGGTCATATATCCAGCAAACCAATCCAAGCGCAAGCATGTTCTTGCAGCGAAGAATGCTCTTGTTGTCCATACCGCTGTCGGCAAGTGTTGCCTGGCAGAGCGATGTTATTGGGCAGGGGACAACTTCACAGGTAATGCCAAGTTCGGCAATAGGGTCATTGGTCTTGAACTCGGCTTTTGCAAGGTCCTTCTCTGTGAATGAGTCAATGTCAATGATTATTGCGCCTGTTGATTTACAGTGCTTGTATTGTGTCTTCAGAGCAGCCGGGTTCATTGCAACCAATACATCACATTCATCACCGGGTGTCAAGACTTTTTCGGCACCGATGTGTACCTGGAAACCCGAAACACCGGTAAGCACACCTTGTGGGGCGCGTATGTCGGCAGGATAGTCGGGGAATGTACAGATGTCGTTCCCGACAGTTGCTGAGATTGTTGAGAAAATGTTTCCGGCCAACTGCATACCGTCACCCGAGTCACCGGAGAAACGCACGACTATTTGGTCAACTTTCTGTGTCTTTCCATTATTTGCCATACTATGGTCTTTTTGTTAGGTTCTGTCTTTGCTGCCAAATTTCGTAAACATTTGTGAAATGAAGAAATTTTTTCAGACAAAAATAGAGCAGATGGCAGAAACTTCCGCCTCTGCCATCTGCTCTGTCTGTTGTTTTTCTCATTTTTACATCTCTCCCATGCCGCCCATGTCATCATACCCACTGCTTGGCATCTCCTGCATCTGCTTGGGGTTTGGCTTCTTGGCTTTCATGTTGCCGAAACTGTAAGTTACCGTTATGCCGAACCTGCGGCCTCCACGGGAATTCTCGGAGTAACGATAGAAACTTTCATTGCTGGTAACGGTCTTCCTTATGCGTGAATCAAGAATGTCGCGGGCATTGATGCTCACACTCCATTGTTGGTTGAACATCTTGCGTAATCCAAGTTCAAGTGAATAGCTTGGTTTTAGATAGCCTTGCGCTATAATGCGTCTGGCATCGTAACGCCCCGTAACCTGCATTGTGATACCCCAAGGGAGCATTACATTGGCTGTCATTCGTGCATTCCAAGAGAAGTGCTCATCAGCTTTGTTGGTTATCGGTCTTCCGTTGATGATGTAGTTGAATGCATCGAGCTTAAAGTAGAATAGGTTTAATGTGGTGGTCAGGTCCAAAATTCTGAAAAGTCTGTTTTTACCGACAATCTCCAAACCGGCTGACTGTGTCTTTGCTACATTCTCATGTGTGGTGTATATGACATTGCCGCTATTGTAACTTATGCGTTCAATTACATCATCTGTGGTTCGGTAATATCCCGATACTGATAATGTATGGTTCTCCCAATTTTTCAGGTAGTTCAACTCATAGGCATTCGAGTATTCCGGTGTAAGGTCCGGGTTACCGAAAGAAATGTTCGTTGAGTCGCTGATGTTCTGGAAATTGTTGAGCTGTCCGCCCCAGGGACGGCGCAGACGGCGGGTGTAGTTCAACTGTATCTCTTGCCCATCGCTGATTTCATAGCTCACAAAAGCACTGGGGAACAGCTCAAAGAAGTCCTTTGAGTTGAAATCCGGTATCTGGCCATTCTGTTCCTGAGCGTAACCGTATGACTGTGTCTTTACATTCCAGTACTCGCCACGCAGGCCAACCTGATAGCCGAACTTGCCAAGGCGTCCCGAATAGGTCGCATACAGCGCTTGGGTGTTCTGTTTGTAGCGGAACTTATTATAGAGGTCTTCGTCAAGTTGTTTGTGCTCCTCGTCGGTGTATGTTATTGAAGGGCTTCTGTCATCCGAGAAATCCCCCTTGTAACCGGCCTCTATGCGGTGGTTTTCATTTATCTGGTATTCGTAGTCGAGTTTTATCTCGGTATTGTTGTTCC
>JAFNWA010000247.1 GCA_017383665.1 Bacteroidaceae bacterium
CAAGGCCCATATTCCACAACCGCCACAGGTGAGCAACTGTGCTACAGCAGTAGCGGTCTTGCCTGTATAAAAACGGTGTATACCAAAACCACCCAAGAAGAAACAGAGCAGTGTCACCACAAGCCATTCACTGTTCACGCCATTCTGTTTCTGATTCGCGCCATTCACAGCACAACCACATTTTACACAAACGACAGCATTGTCATTTATCTGTGCTCCACAATGTTGACAAAACATAATAAATAATCTATTTTAAATTATACAAACCTGTTTATTTCACTTTCATACTTGCCTTTATCAAGTAAACAATCAACAAGGCATACATTACCAACGAAACTGCCTCGCTGCCCGGGTTGGCAAGCCACTGCTCGTTTACCATGTTTACACCGCCAAAGCGCAAGCCGGCGCTCAGCACACCCATAAGCGCACCACCGGCAATGAAGCCCGATGCAAGCAATGTACACTTCTCGCCACGCTCTGCGTTAAGCGCCGCATCCTTGCTGCGTGTTGTTATGTACCAGTTGATGAGACCACCAACCAACAAAGGCAAGTTAAGTTCAAGCGGAATGAACATACCAAGCGCAAAAGGCAATGCTGGCACCTTGCAGAGTGTAAGCACCAAAGCCAGCGCGGCACCAATGCCATAGAGCAACCATGGGGCACCCACACCGCTCATCAGCGGGTCAATAACCGCTGCCATGGCGTTTGCCTGCGGTGCAGCAAGTTCACCGCTTGTAAAGCCATAGGTCTTGTCGAGAATCATAATTACACCCGCAACAGTTGCAGCCGATACAAGTGTACCCAAGAACTTCCATGTCTGCTGTTTTGCAGGTGTCGAGCCGAGCCAGTAGCCGATTTTGAGGTCGGTGATAAAACCGCCTGCCATAGAGAGCGCGGTACAAACCACTCCACCCATTATGAGCGCGGCAACCATGCCCGATGAACCTTTCAGGCCAACTGCAACCATTATTACAGATGCAAGAATAAGCGTCATCAGTGTCATGCCCGATACAGGGTTTGAGCCCACAATGGCAATGGCATTTGCAGCAACGGTTGTAAAAAGGAAAGAAATTACAGCCACCAACAGCACAGCAACAATGCTCTGCAACAGATTGCCGCTCATTACATCGAGGAAGAAGAACACAAACACCATGAGCAGTGTGAACACTGAACCAAAGAGCACCACCTTCATCGAAAGGTCTTTTTGTGTACGTGGCTGCTCACCCTCGTTCTTCTTGCTGCCCATCTCGCGTGCGGCAAGGCTCGCTGCACTCTTAATTATACCCCATGAACGCAGAATACCAATGATACCCGCCATTGCAATGCCACCGATACCGATGCTCTTTGCATAGTTGCTGAAAATCTGCTCGGGCGACATATCGCCGACTGCAGTTGTAATCTCGGGATTCCACATGTTAAGCACCTGGTCGCCAAACAGCAATCCCATTCCGGGAACAATAATAAGCCACACGAGCAGTGAGCCCACACAGATGATGACAGCATACTTGAGACCTATGATGCAGCCAAGGCCAAGCACGGCAGCACCTGTGTTTATTTTAAGCACCACCTTCGCCTTGTCGGCAAGCACCTCGCCCCATCCGACTATGCGTGTGGTCACGTTCTCGTTCCACCAGCCGAATGTAGCTACAATAAAGTCGTACAGACCACCAATCAAACCGGCAATGAGCAGAGGCTTTGCCTGGCTACCACCCTTCTCGCCCGACACAAGCACCTGTGTACTTGCAGTAGCCTCGGGGAAGGGATACTCGCCGTGCTTGTCCTTGACAAAGTATTTGCGGAAGGGAATAAGGAACAGTATACCCAGGATACCGCCGAGCAATGAACTGATGAACATCTGCATAAATGTCACTGTCATATCAGGGTATTTGCTCTTGAGTATGTAAAGCGCCGGCAGAGTAAATATTGCACCGGCAACGATGACACCCGAGCAGGCACCGATAGACTGTATAATGACATTCTCACCAAGTGCACCCTTGCGCTTTGCGACAGTGGACATACCCACTGCAATGATTGCAATAGGGATTGCAGCTTCAAACACCTGGCCAACCTTCAAGCCAAGATAGGCCGACGCAGCCGAAAACAGCACAGCCATAATCAATCCCCAGGTAACAGACCAAGCGTTCACCTCGGGATATTTCTTGTCGGGCGACATCAGCGGCTTGTACTCTTCGCCCTCTTTCAATGGACGGAATGCATTTTCGGGCAATCCCGTCGGTTTTTCATTTTCCTGTTTCATTTTCTATGTTTTTATATACATTTTCAAAAATACCTTGCGAAGATAGTGAAAAAAACTGAATCGACACATTACAATAACAAGAGGCAAAGATTTCTCTCTGCCTCTTCTTTAAAAATTTAATTAGTGTTCAGAACTCAAACCATGCGAAGAGAGATTCTTCGCTACGCTCAGAATGACAACTTTGGGTGTTTTAACCTTTGACAATGCCAACTTAATCGCAACCCACGGGGCACGACTTGACTCCGTGCTACCCGCGACTAATTGCTGTTGGCATTATCGAACCCTCGGTTTTATCAAACCTCGGCTTTCACTTTTCACCTTTCACCTTTCAGCTGTCTGTAGGTTGTCTTCGGTGAGCGCGCAGCTGTTGTCTCGTCCAAACGGCGCACAGGGGTGCTGTGAGGGGCGTTCTTCACCACATCAGGGTTTTCAATTGCCTCGGCAGCAACCTTCTTCATCACTGCAATAAACTCATCAAGTGTCTCCTTGCTCTCTGTTTCAGTAGGTTCAATCATTATGCTCTGGTGGAACAGCAAAGGGAAGTAGATGGTTGGTGCGTGATAGCCATAATCGAGCAGACGCTTGGCAATATCGAGCGTTGTAACGCCTGTTGATTTATCGGCAAGGCCATCAAAGACAAATTCGTGCTTGCACACTCCCTCAATTGGTAAGTAATACTCGTTCTTCAACGACTCCTTCACATAGTTGGCATTGAGCACTGCAAGTGGGCCCACCATCTTCACATTCTCGCGGCCGAGAGTGAGAATATAGGTATAGGCACGCAGCAACACGCCAAAGTTACCAAGGAAATTCGATACATAGCCGGCCGACTTCTCATCAGTGTCGATGTAGAACACACCGTCGGCATCCTTCTTCACTTGTGGGTTGGGCAACAATGCTTCAAGACCGGCACGCACACCTACAGGGCCGTCACCGGGACCACCACCACCGTGAGGTGTAGAGAAAGTCTTGTGCAAGTTGATGTGCATGATGTCGAAGCCCATGTCACCGGGACGGCACTTACCGAGCACTGCGTTGAGGTTGGCTCCATCGTAGTAGAGCAAGCCGCCACACTCATGTACAAGGCGTGCAATCTCCGGTATCTCGGTCTCAAAAATACCAAGCGTGTTGGGGTTTGTCATCATAATACCGGCAATTGTATCATCGAGCAGGGGTTTCAAATCCTCTACATCGACCGTTCCGTTAGCTGTTGACTTCACCTCTACAATCTCAAGGCCACAGACTGCAGCACTCGCCGGGTTTGTACCATGAGCACTGTCGGGGACAATGACCTTTGTGCGCTTGGTATCACCACGCTGCAGGTGATATGTGCGCATAATCATGAGGCCTGTCAACTCGCCGTGTGCACCGGCATAAGGATTAAGCGTAAATGCTGCAAGACCGCTTATCTCGGCAAGCGATTCTGCTAGGTTGTAATAGACCTCGAGAGCGCCCTGTGCCGCTTCAACGGGAGCATCGGGGTGTAACCCGGCAAATGATGGCAGTGCGCTAATCTCCTCGTTAAGGCGTGGATTGTACTTCATGGTACAACTACCTAAAGGATAGAAACCGGTATCGACACCGAAGTTCTTGTTCGAGAGATTTGTATAGTGGCGCACAACATCGAACTCGGTAACTTCGGGAAGTTCGGGCTTGCTCACGCGTCTGAGACCTGCCGGCAACTGGCAAGGACAATAGTTCTCCTTGAAAACATTCTTTGGAAGGGAATATCCCGTTCTGCCCTCTTTTGAGAGCTCGAAAATCAATTTGTCATAATTGCGTATCATAGTATCTCCTCCCTTGATTAGATGTTATTCACTATTTCAACAAACTTGTCCATCTCCTCTTTAGTACGCTGTTCGGTGACGCACACAAGCAGCATGTCATCGGCAACACGCACACCGCCAAGAATGCCTGCGGCACAAAGAGCATCGAGC
>JAFNWA010000248.1 GCA_017383665.1 Bacteroidaceae bacterium
ATTCGCGTAAACGGTCACCCCGGCCTCTATTGGACTATCCAATATGTTAAAGCAGGTGAAGGTTTCAAATTCAACGCTTCTCGTGCATGGGATGGTGGCGAATTTGGTTACGGTTCAGCGGTTGGTGAAACAGTTGTTGATGTGGTTAACGGTGGCGGCAACTTTGATGTAACAGAATCAGGTTGGTACATCTTCGTTATCGACAACTCAACAGGTGTTCCCGTATTGAGCATCCTCGCCCCCAATGTATATGTATTTGGTTCGGCTGCTGGTGGCTCATGGAGCGCATCTGACGACTGGAAATTCCAAATCGTTGGCGATCGCGACGCTGAATGGCCCTTCGTTTCACCCGAAGTTATGGCTTCAAACGAATTGCGTCTTTGCATTCAATTGCCCGGTTGCGAATGGTGGCAATCAGAATTTATCTTCTATGAAGACGGTAACATCGAATACCGTGCCGATGGTGGTGACCAACCTCGCATTGGTAACCCTGCCGGTAGAGTTTACCTCAACTTTGTTACTGGCAAGGGTAAAGTAGAATAATACAATACCTTATATAAATCATGCAGCGGCTGCCCAATGGGTGGCCGCTGTTGTTTTTAATTGAGAGTGGAGAGTCGGCGACTAATAAGTCTAATTAGTCAAATTAGTCTCATTGCTCATATATCTCTCATTGCTCTTATATCTCTCATCGCTACGCTCGTCCCCGGTTATTCATGGTGCAGGCTTTCAGCCTGGGATATTGCTGCAAAAAGTCTGCCCCTGCCGCGTAGCGGATAGGGGAAGTCCGACGAAGTCGGGAAGGGGTTAGAGCTTACACCTCCTTCGAATTGTCAAGATGTCAATTCTCGTCCTCCTATCCACTTAGCGTGGCAGGAGGACACTTTTAGAAACCCATATTTGAAAATTGATAATTTACCGATCGCTTGTTGAAAGTTGACACTGATTGTCTTTAATTCTCTAAGAAAGTAGTGAATTATAGCCAATTTGAGTTTTTTTGTGAAATTGTTACGCCGAAAAGCTTGACGGATTATAAATTTTTATTAATTTTGCAATTTGAATAATAGTATATAGCCTAGCTGGCAATTTTTGTGAACACAGAGTGTGATTGATTGTCGTTGGGTGTATAAGGTGCAAATAATAACTAAAACAGTATAAAATATGAGACATTTTACTTCTCTTTCATTAATGCTTCTGTTGGCATTAACATGGGTTGTCCCATCGGCAAATGCTCAGTATAGCTATGCATTGGCTGCAAACTATGACTGGTTTACCAACTACACAAATCCTGGTACTGATGCCCGTCAATGTACATTGGGTCCTAATGGTCAAATTTATGCATTGTCAAATACTGCCCAGTTCGCATCAGGCGTTTTGGGCGTTTATCGAATAGGCCAAAGCGGTGGTGCGCTCATAAACTCTGGTATGGGTTCTGCCGGTTGGGGTAACGCATTTGACGATTCTGGGAACTATGTCTATCATGCCAATTACGGGACAACCCGTGGTGGTACACAAAAGTATAGCTCGACCGCAACATGTTTTTGTGTGAAAGTGCCTAGCTCAACTGATGGTACATTGAGTGGACTTGCTTATATCGATGCTACATCAATCAACTTTGGTCGAGTGTCATGGTATATCGATGCAACCGGTAACTGTTCGACATCGGGAACCGGCTACATTTGGACCGTACCAAGTAGTGCCGATGCCAATATTTTGGCATTGAAAGTTGTTAATGGTTCAGTTACTCAAAAGTTGGCGTTTGATGTAAGTTCATATATTAATGTGACCGGCGTCGGAGTTGACAATATTATACAGTTTTATGACACTAAAGATGTGACAAGCTATAAGTGTATGTTGCAAATGAGAGGAAACGGTATCTATGATATTACCTTGAATTTGAATACTCAAAAGGTCGTATCATGTAACAAAATTACAGACTCAAACGGCAACTGTATGAGTTTGGCTGCAAATATTTTCACCCTTCAAGGTCACAAATTTGTTGTGAGAAACACTCGTCGAGTAGGTTCAACAGGTGGCGAAATGAACTTGTGTACAGAGTTTGAGATTTTGGATATTACCGATAGTTACACAAGCCCTGTTTCTTATGGTGTGCGCGACCCGTTCCCCAATGCCTCTGCGGGTGCAAATACAGGTTCGTATATCCAGACAAGTGTGTCGGGCGATGTCGCTAAAATTTATGCGTATAGTATGGGTAACGGTGTTGCTTGTTATACATTTAAAGCAACAGCAAAACCTACAACCCCCACAACACCTGTCAGCAACTTGAGCGCAACAGTGGTTGAAGATGACGATCCTAACTATATTGGTCGTCAAAATGCTGAAATTGTGTGGTCGGCTAATCCAGGTTGGTCAACACAACCCACAAGCTACAAGGTGGAATATAAGTACACATACAATTTGGGCAACGGTGAGTTGAGCTCAAGTTGGTATTCAGCCGGCACTACCACAACATTGCCAACTGTTGACAATCCTTTTGTACATGTTAACATCCATTATTACAAATATGGTATTAAAAATGTGCCCCGCACATATGTTTATCGCGTAACGCCAATATTTGGTGATGTAGAAGGTGTCGTGTCAGACGAATCAGTAGGAATTACTCCCAAGTTTATACCCATTGCTCCCCGTTGGATTTACATATTCGGAGAACAGGCCTATCCGGGCC
>JAFNWA010000249.1 GCA_017383665.1 Bacteroidaceae bacterium
AAGTTCGTTCGACTTTTCCTACAAAGTTTTGCAGTTATAATTAAATTAGTTAGATTTGCACATTGATATTACATATATATCATATATACTCGGTACTACAACACAAAACATAAACAAAAAATCCGTATATGAAAAAGTTCACAGAAATGAGCTGGCCCATTTTCAATGAGGCAATTGCAGACTACCACAAGACAGACAATGTCGATACACCAATCAATAATCCCTATCCGGTAAAGAGCATCGAGTATTATTTATACCTCAAGTGCTGGATAGACACTGTACAATGGCATTTCGAAGACATCATACGCGACCCCGAGATAGACCCGGTTGAGGCTCTTACACTCAAGCGTCGCATAGACAAGTCCAATCAGGACAGAACCGATCTCGTTGAGCTCATTGACAGTTACTTCCTTGAGCAGTATAAGGAGGTAAAGCCGCTCAATGATGCCACCATCAATACAGAAAGCCCTGCATGGGCGGTAGATCGCTACTCAATCCTGTCATTGAAGATATACCATATGCAGGAGGAGGTTAAACGCACAGATGTTGATGAGGAGCACCGTGCAAAGTGCCAGGCGAAGCTTGACATTCTCAACGAACAATACAAGGACATGACAACATCAATCGGTCAGTTGCTCGATGACATTGCAGCCGGACGCAAGTACATGAAAGTTTACCGACAGATGAAGATGTACAACGACCCGGCGCTCAACCCCGTTCTTTATGGCACAAAAAAGTAACGGTGCTGCAAAAACCGTACTCATAACTCGTTTCTCGGCAGTAGGCGATGTAGCAATGACAATACCATTGCTATACTCGCTTTGCACGACTTATCCCCAATACCGTTTCATCTTCGTAAGCCGCGAAAGGTTTGGACAGTTCTTTATCAACAAACCAGAAAACCTTGATTTCATCGGAATAAATTTGAATGAATACAAAGGTTTTAGAGGGCTTTACAGGCTCTATCGCGAGTTGTCGAAACTATCCCCCGACATGCTTGCCGACCTTCACGATGTACTAAGGACCAAGATTCTGAGGACATACTTTCGTCTATTTGGCAGAATAAAGGTAAAGAGCATCAACAAGGGACGCAAGGAGAAGAAAGCACTCACTAAACCGGGCGGCAACAAGATTGCACTCAAAAGCACATTCGAGCGCTACCGTGATGTCTTCACAAGCCTTGGACTGCCCTTTGAGCCCGACTTCACCTCCCTGTTCAAGGACAGCAAGGGCAATATTGACGATTTCACAACCATCATCCCGGCAAAAGGCAACAACCGTTGGGTGGGCATTGCACCTTTCGCCCGTCACAATGGCAAGATATACCCATTGGAAAAGATGGAACAGGTTGTCGCATTGCTGTCAAAGCAGGAAGATATCAAACTCTTCTTTTTTGGCAACGGTCCCAAGGAGGAGAGCGTTATCAATGATTGGTGTAGCAAATACCCCGGCACCATCTCATTCTTAGGCAAGAGTAATTTCAACGGCGAGTTGCGCCTTATAAGCCACCTCGACGCAATGATTTGCATGGACTCTGCAAACATGCACATGGCATCATTGGCCGGCACACCCGCCATCTCAATTTGGGGCGCGACATCACCCCTTGCCGGTTTCCTTGGCTGGGGACAACAGGCTGAAGACTGCGTTGAACTGCCACTCGAATGTCGTCCCTGTTCAATTTTCGGTAACAAGCCATGTTGTTATGGCGATTACAGATGCATGGACATCGCACCACAAACCGTGGTTGATCGCGTAATCGGCAGAATCAAAAAGGCCAACAGACAAGAAGCACAATGAAAAACTTCACAACCAACAAGGAAAAAGACCCGATGGGAAGGGCTATTTCCGACTATTTCCACACAGGCAAAGCCGGCAAGTTACGCGTACTCTCGTCTATGTTCTACGAGGATGAAATTCCCGTCCCCACCCTTTTTCGCACATACGATGAGATGCCCGTTCAGGAACAAAAAGCGCTGGAACTCTGCCGTGGCCGCATACTTGATGTAGGTGCCGGCAGTGGTTGCCACAGCAAAGTACTCATTGAACGCGGTTTAGAGGTTGTCGCCATTGACATATCAGAGCTATCCATTGAAGTGATGAAGGAAAGAGGTATCGACGCACGCAATATCAACTTCTTCGACGAGACTTTCTGTGAGAAATTCGACACCATCTTGCTTGCCATGAACGGCATTGGCATCGTTGGCAAAATCGAGAACCTGGGCAATTTCTTCCGTAGCGCCAAGCGTCTATTGGCACCGGGCGGACAGTTGTTGCTCGACTCGTCAGACATCAAGTATATCTTCATGGACGACGATGGGAGCATGGATATAGACCTTGCTGCCGGATATTATGGAGAGATAGACTATAAAATGCGCTACAAGAACATCAACGGAGAACCCTTTGACTGGCTATACATAGACTTCGACACCCTTTCAATGTACGCCGAGGAGCACGGCTTCAACTGCGAAAAATGCATTGACGGCGAACACTACGACTACCTTGCCCGAATTACACTTAGGTAAAACATTTTTACATCTATTTTTTGTAAGTAAAAAAAACTTGCACATTATAACATTTCTTGGTAAATTTGTATAGGGGAATAGCGGTTCCAAACCCGGCACCGCGTTCCTTTTTTTCTTTGCATTATTTGCAAAGTGACATTCCAAAATTGATAAAAACTTGAAGGTCAATACATTACGCACCCTTCGAGGAGCCAGGATTATATCCTTTCGGCAACAACAGCAAGAGTAACACACCGTGGACAACGAGAACGCCCCTGTTTGGTTTGCAATGAGCGCGCCCTACCGCAGAGAGCTCAAGGCAAAGGAGTTTCTTGACAAGAAAAGCGTTGAATGCTTTGTACCAATGAAGCAAGCGCTCATTGAAAAACGCAATGGAGCCAAAAGCCGCCAGATGGTACCGGCAATCCACAACATAATATTCGTCCACACAACAAGAGAAAGAATAAGAGAGCTCAAGCAGGGTGTAAACTTCTTGCAATACCACACCCGTCCGGTAGCAGGCAAGAACATCCCAATCATTGTCCCTGACCGCCAGATGCAGCAATTCATTGCAGTCACAACAACCGCAAATGAGAACATCACCTACCTTCGTCCCGAGGAGTTGGACATAAAGCAAGGCACAAAAGTACGCATCCACGGCGGGGTATTTGACGGCACCGAGGGTTACTTTGTCAAGGTGCAAGGCAAACGCAGCCGTCGGGTAGTCATTCTCATAGAAGGTATAACGGCAGTTGCTTTGACCGAGATAAGCACCGACTTTATTGAGGTCATCGGCTAAAAACCGCAAAAATCAAGAAGCAAAAATTATTTTTGATAAAATATATTTACACTGTAACCGCGCGCGCATAATGAGCGCACGCAAGAGAAAAGCAAAAATCAAAACACAAAGAATATGAAAAAAATTATTCCAGTATTGTTGATGCTTCTTTTTGTTGCATCATGTACAACACCAAAGAAAGTACCCTATTTTCAGGATCTGAATGACGGCGAAAGCGTAAAAATCACTACCCCACAGGACATCAGGTTAAAAACAGGCGACCAGTTCACCATCTATGTCAACAGCAAGGACCAGGAACTTACCCTTCCATTTAATCTCACACGCTCAACCAACAACAGTGGAAATAACGAGACACGCCTTGCCTACACCGTTGACGAGCGTGGATACATAGACTTCCCCACCCTTGGCGAAATCCATGTCGAAGGCAAGACCCGCGACGAACTGGCAAAGTACATAAAGAAAATTATTCTTGACAAGAAACTGGTGCTCGACCCGGTTGTCATTGTAGGCTTCTACAACCAGCAGGTTTCGGTCATAGGAGAGGTTAGCAAACCGGGCAAATATGACATAAACAAAGACCGCTTTACTGTACTCGACGCCATAAGCCTTGCAGGCGACCTCACCATCCAGGGCAAGCGCGAGAATGTAACCGTGCTCCGCGAGGAATACGGTTCACAGAAAGCCTATACATTAAACCTCAACGATGCCGCACAGTTCCACTCATCGCCGGCTTTCTACCTGCAACAGAACGACATAGTGTATGTAGAGCCGAACACCACAAAAGCCAGCCAATCATCTACAAACGGCAACACCGTACGTTCCGTTTCGTTCTGGATGTCACTCGCATCACTTGCACTCACCATCGTCACATTTGTAACACGCTTCTAACATAAATCAAAATGGCAAACAGCTTAGTCGATAAAAAGAAAAAGAAATACAGCAACATCATCCCCATCAGGGATTTGATGTTCCACTGTTTCAAACGATGGTATTGGTTTGTCATCTCCCTAATCATCACTTTGGGAGTAGCAGCATACAAAATCAAATCCACGCCACCACAATATGTTCGTTACGCCGAGATACTCATAAAAGAGAGTGGCGACGGCGGTGGTGCCGGCACAGGCAGCACCTTCAAGCAGTTGGGCAATTCCCGTACAACAGCCCAAGCCTCACACGAAGTCATAGCTTTGACATCTGTGGAGAACATGAAAGAGGCCATCAAGCGTTTGGGACTTGAAATTGAGTTTAAGGGCAAGGGCATTTTCTATGACGGTATCTTCTACAATGAGAGGCCACTCAAAATCAAAGCACTTCAATTACAAGATGCTGATGTGGCAAAATTCACAGCCATCATAACATCCGACAGCACCATCACACTCAAGGACTTCTCAATCAATGGAGAAGCACTTAGTGGGCTAGTTTTCGCAAATATTAACGACACCACTACTACTCCGGTGGGAAAAATGAGCATTGAAAAGACAACATCATTCAATGGATTCAAAAATCAAGAACTTTACATCGAAAAGCACAACATCGACAAACTTGCCAACAGTTTTTGCAGCAACCTCAGTGCCAAACTCACTAATGAAGAAACAAGCATTGTCAACATCAGCATCAAGGATGTATCAACCATTCGTGCAACCGACATTCTGAACACCATAATTGAAATCTACAACGAGAATTGGGTGGCAGAGAGCAACTACACAATCCTCAAGACAGCAGAATTCATAAAGGGAAGAGCCGAAGATATCAAGCGTGAACTTGAAGCAATCGATAAAGAGATCGCCAAATTCCGCGGCGACAACAAATTATCTCGCAACACTCAAAAGTTGCTTGTCAGCGAAGCCGAAAACAGCAAGGAGAGCGAACTGTTGTTGTCACTGAGCAACCAGTTGGAACTTGCAAACTTCATAAAATCATACATGGAGCAGAACGGCACCAAAGAGATTATACCCACCAACACAGGTATTGACGCGGCAAATATTGAAGCCTTAATTGGTAGTTATAACACCAAACTCCTTGAGCGCAACAGACTTGCAGCCAACAGTAGTGAGAACAGCCCGGTAGTTAAGGACTACGACAAAGACATCGAGGCAATGTATGCAGGCATACAGACAGCCATCATAAGTCACATCAATGACTTGGAAAAGCAGATAGCAGAAGCAGACAAAGAAATTGAGAAAAGCAGAACAAAAATCACAACCACAACACACAGTGAGAAAGAGTTG
>JAFNWA010000250.1 GCA_017383665.1 Bacteroidaceae bacterium
CGCTGCACGGGAACAATGAGAATCTCGCCATTGGTTGAGTTACCGCCGGGAGTGAGACCTGAGCCTGCAAATGTGCTCTTTACCGATGTACTCCACTCTCCTTCGCCGGTGAGTGTGTTGCTGTAGGTGTAGATATTGTAGATGCGGCCACCGCCTACACGGCTTGATAGGATTACGCGGCCGTCGGGCATCTCCTCGCACTTGGGTTCATCACCACCGGGGGCAGGGAGTGCCGATGCACCGCCAAGGGCATGCCATGTGCGGCCGAAGTCATCGGAGTAGATAACGCGGTTACCGTTGGGACGCGCACACATTGCTGCGTAGAGGCGATAATATTTGTCTTTCTTTACTATGCGGCTCTGAAAAACCTTGCCACCGCCAACGAAAGCAGACTGCACGACATTACCGGCATCAAAAAGAGAATATATCTGTTCTGTCGCATTGACGGGAGCCTCCCATGTCTCGCCGTTATCCTTGCTGTGGATTGTGGCAATCATGTTGGGGTTTTGGCGAGTAGTATTGCCATTCATGTAAACAGTACAGCCGGCAACAGCAATGATGAGTACCTCGTCGCTTGTGCGGTCGGCAACAACAGCCGGGTCACCAAAGGCTGTGTCGAAATAGTTCACGGTTGCCGATGTGCGGCCTGTACCGACTGCAACATCAATCATGTCGCTCCATGTCTTGCCATGGTCATCACTGACACGGCAAACAACATCAACCTGACCATAGCCCGGGTCAGTACCGCAGACAAGGCGTGCGGCAGCTGTTATAAGGCGGCCATTGCTTGCTGTTGTGATACCGGGAATGCGGTATGGCGGTATAACTCCATCACCCTTGCTGGTGTTGTACAAATCCTGCTTCACGGGCTTTTCAAGTGCCTGCACATTTGTAACCTTGATGGTATTGCCCTCGACCTTGACATCGGCGCCCTTGAGCACATTGCCTACAATGCCTACAGACAAATCGGAAGCGTTGATGTTTGAAGCTGTGATAAAGAAACCGCCGTTGAAGGCATAACCGTCTTCGCATGTGACATATACATCGGCATTGCCCTCTACTACTACATCATAAACACTCTTTCCCTCCATGTCAACAGGCTCAAGACGCCACTGGTTGTCATTTTTGTTTGCACCGCCTGCCAACCAGGTTGTGAGGCAAGGAATACCGTTAACTTTGTAGTTTGATGTTGCATTGGAACAGTTGAGTGCCTCGGTAAAATAGTAGTAATGAAAACCGTCGGCATCGAACGAACTGCCCACTGTGAGTTCTGTGTATGAACCAAGAATTGAAGCGCCGTTTGCGCCACCGGCTACAATGGGGTTTCCGTCACCGTTCTTTATCTCAAATTTACCGTTTCTCTTGGGAGTCAAAAGCCACATACCGTTGTTGGTATTTACTTTTGTATCGGACTGCATTGTAATTTTCAAGCTGTTTCCGTTCAAAGTGGCATCGTTATAAAGGTGCTCGTAGCGCGCCACATCCCTGCTCACAAGGTGATAATATCCGCTTGGGACATTCTCGGCATCGGGTACTTCCACCTCAAGCCCGTTAAGGAAATTCTCAAGGTCATTTACTATGGCAGCGCACTCTGTGCCTGCATTGGCACCATTGAAGCGGTCGAGCAGTGCCTGCAGGTCGGCGAGCTTATTCTCGTCATTCTTATACTCCTCGCGCAGAATCTGAATCTTTTCATACTGATGGATTCCCTCAATGAGGCGCTCAAAACGAACACTTGAGCGGTTGCCTGGATAGTAGCAGTAGGTGTCGCCCGAACCGAACTTGCGGAAACGGCTGTCGGTGAGCGGATGCTCATCCCAGTTGCACCATGCCCAATGCAGATAGCCGTCAAGGTTCATCTTTGCCGCATAGATTGGCAGATAGGCAGCCTCGGCCGGGAGCGAGTTGGTATAGATATTCGGCTCGCTGTTCGCACAACTGGTGTAGAATGTGGTGACACGATTCTTTGACTTGCGGTCGGCAAGCTGTGCCGCTGTAAAGTAGTGCTCCTGACCAAGCTGCACACACTTGTCGTGCAGGATATCGCAGAGCGAGCCGTGGTAGTTGCCGGCAAGAGCCATCTTGAAACCAAGAGCATTGGCAATCTCATGTGCCTTGAGCATTGCAGCCTCGCCACGCTCATCCACGGCAATGACAGTCTTCTCGAACCAGCCCTTTTGCTGCAAGTGTGCCTTGAAGGCTGTGAGGAACGCGGTCCACAATTCGCGGTATTCTGTTGAAGAATATGTTGTAGAGAGTGTCTTGTAGCTGCCGGAAGCCTCATCGAAATAACGGAAGCTCATATCCCATGGCAACATGCTGAAGCAGTTGATTTGCTTGTTGATGCCATACTCGGCACAAAGTTCCACATATCTGTCGAACACGGTATAGTCATACTCCCAAGTACCGTTGCTCTTCTTTGTTGTCTGCACCATCGGGTCAAAAAGGTCGTGTGTCTGCTCGCCCCAAGGCTCATAGAAGAGAATTGCGCTGACTACGCGCTGGCCTGCACGGCCGAGTGCCTGCAGATAGGGACGCAAAGCCTCGTAGTGCTCCTCGCTCCAACGCTCAACGCCATAGTAACGGCTGATGGCGTATGGCTGCTGCCAGAAGTCGAGATGGAATTTCTGCTCGGCAACCGTTGGCAACGAATGAGAGTTCACATTGATTGTAAGTGCAAGGCTCTTTACTACATTTCCGTTTGCATCGACAACCTCAAGAGCTGTTGTGTATTCGCCGGCCTCAATATCGCGTGGAACCTCAACACTGCACCACACGGGGCGTGTCTCCATTGCAGGAACAGCGTGTGGTTTGTCCTGGTCGATAACATCGGCAACAAGCCACTGCGGAAGTGTCATGGGGTGGTTGCCACATGATACATAGTCATCGGTAATCACATAGTTCACAAAGCGTGCATCGCCACCATTGATGCCGGTAGCCTTGCCGTCTTTCTGCCATTCTGTCATGCGCACCGACAATGTATCCTGGTTGCTCTTGCTATAGAGAAGTGCTTGAATGTTTGCACGCTCCCCCTTCCATGCATGGATGGTTGCCTCGTTCTTTTGAGCAACCTGTGGAACCTCGTGCAGCTTGTAGTGTACATCGCGCGAAGCCCAAGTTGCATTAAGGCCATCGGGCAAAGCATTCCACGCAGCCGCGTCGGGGGCGGTACCCACGCGAGGCTCGGTATAATCGTTGATAGGATAAACATTCTGCTCGTCCTCGGATGCTATACCCGAAATCTTGAGTGTAACATCGATTATTGAACCACCGTCGCTGATGAAGTTGGCATAAGAACCCGATGGGTCGATGCTGTTCCACTGGATTGCATAGCGCATGCGGTAGGTTGAACCCACCTCAAGCCCCTCGGGCACGCGGAATGAACCCGGAGCAAGGACATCACCGCCTGGTTGGTAGAGACCGGCACTGTTCCAACCGTTATCGCCATTTCCATTGTGGCTATA
>JAFNWA010000251.1 GCA_017383665.1 Bacteroidaceae bacterium
CGGAGTTCCGCCGTCAGGCGGGCATGCGCCAGCTGATGGAATTTTTCGCCCTCCACCAGCTCCCCACGGAGCTGGCGGTGCGCTGCTATAAGCTCTACGGCGATCAGACCGTGGAGCTGCTGTACGATGATCCGTACCTTCTGATGGACGAGGGGCTGGATGCGCCCTTCAATGCCGTCGACCGGTTCGCCATTGCCCTGGGTGTGGCGGGGGATGATCCCCGGCGCATCGAGGCGGGCGTTCTCTTTGAGCTGAGCTTCAATCTGACCGGCGGACATACCTTCCTGCCCCGAGCCAAGCTGGTGGCTGCCACGGCGCAGCTCCTGTCTGTGCCGGAGGAGGCGGTGGAGGAGGGAATCGGGCGGCTCCACGAGGGCGAGCGGCTGGTCTGTCAGACCCTGGCGGACATCGCCGTGGTCTATCTGCCCCATATTCATGAGGCGGAGGTGGCCTGTGCGTACCATCTGCTGAAAATGGCCCAGTGGCCCCATCCCGAGCCGGACAACATCGAAAGGCTCCTGAAAAAGGTGGAAGCCGAGAGTGACGTGCGCTATTCCGAGCAGCAGCGCACCGCCATCCGCTCTGCCGCCGGAACGGGCGTGCTGCTGATCACCGGCGGCCCCGGCACCGGTAAGACCACCATCGTCAACGGCATTCTCTCCCTGCTGGGGCATATGCAGCTCCACCTGTTCCGTGAAGAATGCGCAGGCGGTGAACATTGCACACAACTGCATCGTCAAGGAAGTATCCAACTGTCTGCACAGCCTCCTCACCACGCATTCCGCGAATGTCAATATCCTCCTTGAAATTCAAACGCTTGTTATGCAGTTGCTCCTGAGTCTCGCTTGTGAGGAACGAAACCTTGCGCACCTCCTCCTTGGGTGCCTCACTCTGTTGCAACCTACCAATGGCAACGGTTGACTTTATTGCTCCAAAACGCACAATAGCTGAATTCTTGGTTATCGACATTACCTCGCCGATTGCCTGTTGTCCTGCAATGCGCACATACATGCCAACAGCAATCTGTGGTTGCTTGCGCTCGGATTGTTGAGGTTTGTCTGCCACCACCGCCGCGTTACCACTCTTCTGTTGCTTGCCGTTCTTCCTGCGCTCCTGGCGAGCAAGAATCTTGGCCATCTCGCGGTCGGTCTGCATCTGCTGTTTTTGCTTTGCAAGTTCCTCGAGTTGCTTGCCAAAGTCGCTCAGTTCCTGGCGTGCCTGGCGTGTGCGCTCTTTCTCGGCCTTGGCCTCTACAATAGTGCGTATAGTATTCTCAATCTTGGCATTAGCCTCGCGCAACAGGCGTTCAGCCTCCTCGCGCGCCTCCTTGAGAATCTGCTTGCGACTCTTCTTTAGTTCATCGCCCTGCTCCTGTACCTTGCCCAGTATCTCATCCAGTTCCTTCTCCTTTTGATGCACATTCTTGCGTTTACTCTCCCAGTAGCGTTTGTCGCGCACGATGTCCTGCAAGTATTTGTCGCTCTGTATGTAGTCACTTCCCACAATCTGCGAAGCATCGGCAATGACCTCCTCGGGCAAGCCAATCTTGCGAGCAATCTCTACGGCAAACGATGAGCCGGGATTACCTATCTGCAACTGAAAAAGAGGACGCATCTCACCACGATCATAGAGCATAGCACCGTTGACAATGCCGGGTGTGGCATCGGCAAAATGTTTGAGGTTCTGGTAGTGGGTGGTGATGATGCCGAATGCACCGCGCTCGTTGAAACGCTTGAGCAGTGCTTCGGCTATGGCTGCACCAATGAGGGGCTCTGTTCCGCCACCGAACTCATCGATGAGGATGAGCGAATGCTTGTCGCAGTTACGCAGTGTATGTTTCATGTTGAGCAGATGGCTCGAGTAGGTACTCAAATCATCCTCAATACTCTGCTGGTCACCAATGTCAATGAATAGGCTCCTGAATATTCCGGCCTTGCTGCGCTCGTGCACAGGTATGAGCAAGCCGCATTGCAGCATATACTGCAAAAGACCTGCAGTCTTAAGGCACACCGATTTTCCACCGGCATTGGGACCCGAGATGAGCAGGATGCGGCGTTCGCCATCGAGTTCAATGTCAAGAGCCGACATCTTGCGGCCATGCTTGCGGAGCGACATCTCAAGCAGGGGGTGTATGGCCGTACCCCAATCCATCATGGGACGGTTTTCGAGCGATGGCTTTACCGCGTCGAAACGCGCAGCAAGTTCAGCCTTGGCGCGTATGAAGTCCATCTCGCCAAGGAATTCGTATGCCTGCAGCAGCTGAGGCACCTGGGGGCGCAACTCTTGCGAGAAAGCGGTGAGTATGGCTATAATTTCGCGTTTCTCCTCGGCCTCGAGTTCGCGTATGCGGTTATTGGCCTCGACAACCTCGGCCGGTTCAATGAAGACGGTCTTTCCACTGGCCGACTCATCATGCACAATACCGCCCATCTTGCGTTTGAGGGCAGGTGCAACAGGGATTACCAGACGGCCGTCGCGCATTGTGGGCGAGGCATCCTTCTCTACAAGCCCGTCGGCCTGTGCCTTGCGCAGAATACTGTTGAGCGTGCGCGAAATGCCGCTCGAAGTGCGTGCAAGATCGCCACGGATACGCGCCAGCGCCGGTGATGCGCTGTCCTTGACTGTGCCGAACTTGTCAATGATTATATCAATATCGCGGATGATGCGCGGGAAAGCCTCGACATCGCCGGCAAGTGCTCTCAAAGAGGGATACAGGGGTGAATCGTCGCCATCGGCAGCATTGCCGCTCTGCTTGCGCAGGAGCGCAAGGATGCGTCCTATCGTATCTAGCGAACGGCGCAGGGAGAAAAGTTCCTCGGCTGCCATGTACATACCCTCGATGCGTATGCGCTGCAGCGGCTCGCGCACATCAAAGTAGAAGTCGGAGGGGAAACCGTCCTCGACCCGCAGTATCTGCAAGAACTCCACCACCTCGTCGAGGCGGCGGCAGATAGTATCGAAATCGGTGAGGAACTGCATGTCATCGACGCGTTCCCTGCCCAATGGGCAGAGGCACTCCTCCTTGAGCATGCGTCTGACGGCATCGAACTCAATTCTTGTCTCAAAATTCTGCGGATATATCATTGCTGTTTTTGTTTCGGTGTGCGAAGATACATCAAAAAGCGCAAAAACGCCCAGGTTGCGACCGATTATTGCAACAAACTCCATTTTCCCTGTAAAGTTTTGGCGCATTATATTATATATATATAATTTATTTTATAATTTTGCATTTTGGTGGAACATTGTGCAGAACAGTACCACCAATGACGAGAGAGAAACATAAACAATTTATAAGACTACAACTATGAGATTAACCAGAAAGAGCATTAAGGCTATCCTGTTGTCGGCAGCAATGTTGGCTACCGGCATGCCCACACAGGTGTTCGCGACAAATGACAGCGAAGAGACCGTTGGCGTTATTGCGGTTGAAAAAATCAACCCCACGACAGTTGAATTGCGCCTGAATGACGGTCATAGAGTGACCATCGATTTCTATGGTGATAACATCTTCCGCATGTTCCGCGACATCAACGGTGGCATTGTACGCGACCCACAGCCAATGGAGGGCTACCCAGACGCCCAAATTCTTGTTGACAATCCACGCAGGGAGGTATCGGCACTCATAGTAAACGAGGCCGACAAGTCATACACCATAAGCACCGGTAAGGTAGAGATTCTTGTGTGCAAGGTTACAGGACAGATTAAGGTTACCGACCTAACAACCGGCAAGGTTGCTTTTGAAGAGACTGAGCCCGTGCTTTTCAAGAAATCAAAGACCACTATCACACTCAAGTGCAACGAGGGTGAATACTTCTACGGAGGCGGTGTGCAGAACGGCCGTTTCTCACACGCAGGCAAAGCTATTGACATTGAGAACCAGAGCAGCTGGACCGACGGCGGTGTTGCATCGCCAACACCATTCTTCTGGTCAACAAACGGCTACGGCTTCATGTGGCACACATTCCGCAAGGGCAAGTACGATTTCGGAGCAACAGAGGCCGGAACAACAACCCTGATGCACGAGGAGAACTACCTTGATGTGTTCTTTATGATAAACAGCGACGGCATTGCGTTGCTTAACGACTTCTACCAGTTGACCGGTAACCCAGTGCTAATGCCAAAGTTCGGTTTCTACATGGGACACCTGAACGCATACAACCGCGATTACTGGACCGAGAGCAAGGACGGCAGTGGCATGCTCTATGAGGACGGCAAGCGTTACAAAGAGAGCCAGAGCAACAACGGCGGTGCCAGAGAGTCGCTCAACGGAGAGAACGGCCCTCACCAGTTCTCGGCGCGCGCAGCCATCGACCGTTACCTTGACCAGGACATGCCTTTCGGTTGGTTCCTTCCAAATGACGGTTACGCTTGCGGCTACGGCCAGGCCGAGACCATAGACGGCAACATACAGAACCTGAAGGAGTTTGGCGACTATGCACGCGCAAAAGGCGTTGAGATTGGTCTGTGGACTGAATCCAACCTCTTGCCACGCGAAGGCGTGAAGGCACTCCTGCAGCGAGACCTTACTAAGGAGGTTCGCGACGCCGGTGTACGCGTACTCAAGACCGATGTTGCATGGGTGGGCCCAGGCTACTCATTCGGCCTCAGAGGTGTCACAGATGCTGCAAACATCATGACATATTACGGAAACAATGCGCGTCCTTACATAATTTCATGCGATGGATGGGCTGGAACACAGCGTTTTGCTACAATATGGACCGGTGACCAGACCGGCGGCGAGTGGGAGTACATCCGTTTCCACATACCAACATTCATCGGTGCAAGCCTTTCGGGTCAGCCCAACATCACATCCGATGTTGACGGTATCTTCGGCGGAAAGAATGTTCCTGTATTCGTTCGCGAGTACCAATGGAAGACCTATACCCCAATGATGCTAAACATGGACGGTTGGGGTGCAAACGAGAAGTATCCTCATGCCCTTGGCGAGCCTGCGACATCAATCAACCGCACATACATGAAGATGAAGTCGGAGCTTATGCCCTACACATACAGCATAGCACGCGAGGCTGTTGACGGCAAGCCAATGATGCGCGCAATGTTCCTAGAGGACGAGGCAAACGCCTTCACAATGGGTACAGCAACACGCTACCAGTACATGTATGGTCCTTACTTCCTTATAGCTCCTATCTATCAGGAGACAGCGATGGACGCACAGGGCAATGACATCCGCAACAACATTTACCTGCCACAGGGCACTTGGTATGACTGGTTCACAGGCGAGAAGTACGATGGTGGCCGTGTAATCAACAACTTCGACACTCCACTGTGGAAACTCCCCGTGTTCGTGAAAGCAGGTGCTATCATCCCAATGACAGCTCCCAACAACAATGTAAAGGAGATAGACAAGGCATTGCGTATATACGAGATTTACCCGGGCGGAACAACATCGTTCACAGAGTATGATGATGACGGTGTGACCGAGATGTACCGTGCAGGCCAGTTCACAACTACCCTCATTGAGCAGAAGTGCGATGCAAAGGGCAATGTAACAGTTACCATCAACCCCACCGAGGGCAATTTTAACGGTTTCGTAAAGGAGAAGACCACTATCTTCAAAATCAACGCAAGCGCACAGCCAAAGAAGGTTGCTGCAAAGGTTGGTGGCAAGAGCGTGAAACTCGCAAAGGCTAACTCTATCGAGGAGTTCTGGGGCTGCGAGAATGTATGGTTCTACGATGCTCACCCCAATCTAAACCGTTTTGCAACAAAGGGCAGTGAGTTTGAAAAGGTTCAGATTATCAAGAACCCTGTCATTATGGTAAAACTCGCAAAGAACGATGTTACAGCAAACGCTACCGTATTGAGCATCAAGGGCTACGAGATGAACACGCCAAGCAGTCTGCTTGCCAACGAGGGTGCGCTCCTGGCTCCAAAGGCAACAGTAACTGACGAGAACTGCCAGGCATACACAATCACCCCATCATGGGATGCCATTGAAAATGCCGACTACTACGAGATACTCTTCGATGGTCGCACATACAGCACAATTAAGGGTACAAGCCTGTTGTTCGAAGATTTGAAGCCTGTTACAGACTACACATTTGCAGTACGCGCAGTAAACAAGAGTGGCGCATCGGAGTGGAGTGAGATAAAGGCTACAACAAAGAGCAACCCACTTGAATGGGCACTCAAAGGCGTTACTGCAACGACAAGCTGTCCTAACCAGAGCGGTCAGGATGCCAACCGTCTTTTCGATTTTGAAGAGGGTAACATCTGGCACACCGCTTATGGACAGAACGCCATTCCATTCGACCTTGTAATTGACCTCAACGGTCTCTCTACGCTCGACAAGCTGCACTACCTTGGACGTGAGGATAGCGGTAACGGTACCATCACAAAGGCCACCATCAGCTACAGCACCAACAAGGAGGCATGGAGCGAGCCTGTTGCAGTCGAGTGGGCACGCACACCCGACACAAAGGAGTTTACCTTCGACGGTAATCCAAAGGCACGCTACATCAAGATAAGCGTATCGGAGGCCGCCGGCAACTTCGGTTCAGGCCGCGAGATGTACATCTTCAAGGTTGCAGGCAGTGAAACATTCCTCTCGGGCGACATCAACAAGGACAAGAAAGTTGACGAGAATGACCTCACATCATATCTCAACTACAACGGCTTGCGCAAGGGAGACAGTGACTTCGAGTACGTGAGCATTGGCGATGTAAACGAGAACAATCTCATTGACGCATACGACATCTCTGTTGCAGCGACACGCATCGGCGACGGCGTATATGAGCGTCCCGAGAACACTATTGCCGGCAACATCACAATCGCTGCCGACAAGAAGAGCTACAAGGCAGGCGAGGAGGTTGTGATAACAATCAGTGGCAAGAGTCTTGCTAATGTGAACGCATTCAGCCTTGCATTGCCATACAACCCTGCAGAGTACGACTATGTAGGTATTGAAGCTATCGGCACCGGCAGCATGGCAAACTACAGCAAAAACCGTATGCATACCAACGGTGAGACCATTGTTTACCCGACCTTCGTCAACGAGGGCAACCAGAACACAGTAAACGGCGATGTTGAGCTTGCCAAGGTAACCCTGAAGGCAAAGAAGAATGTCAAGTTCAACATCAAGGCTGTGGACGGCATCATCGTCGACAAGCACTTGAACACAACAAAGTTCTGAAAAACAGGCACTCTGTATCTTCGGGCAACCGCCCGAAGATACAGAGTAAAACAACAAATATCAATCATTTAAATAATTAGCTTATGAAAAAAATTACTTTAGTCTTTTCAGTAATGATGACAATGTTCACAGCTGCCATGGCACAGGAGAGCATTGATTTCTCTAACGGAACATTCGACGGCCAATGGGGCGACAAAGATACCCGTTCAATGTGGACAAGTGCCGACGGTATCCAGATTGTATCGACCGATGCCAATGGCAACGAAGTTGGTTCAATGAAATACTATAACAGCAAGTTCACACTCTACATCAACGAGAATGTTGCAACACCAATCAAGTACACAATCACAGTGCCCGAGGGTTACAGCCTCACCGAGATGAAGGTAAAGAACTCTACCATGACCCACAATGCATGGATTGATTATAACTGGAGCAGCTACTCATTGCACAACACCACAGCCGAGCAGACAATCCAGTTCGTTGAGGGCGAGAACGCATTTTATCTCTATGGCCAGGTTGGCCGCACCATCTACCTCACATCATTGACAGTTACAAAGACCGGTGAGGAAACAGCCATCGACGAGGTAAAGGGTGAGAACGGAGAGGTGAAGGCGATTTACGACCTCACAGGCCGTCGCATCAATGAGATTGCAAGACCCGGCATCTACATCGTTGACGGCAAGAAGGTTTTTGTAAAGTAACACCAAACAATCAAAGCAGGTATATGCTCTACAGATACGACGGCATAGACATAAACATAACCATACAGGGCACCGGCGAGCCGGTGTTCCTGTTGCATGGTTGGGGCTGTACTGGCGAAATCTTCAAGAATATCGCCCAGGTGCTTTCAATAGCATACACCACATACAGTTTCGATTTTCCCGGGTTCGGTGCATCACAGGAACCCACAGCCGTTTGGGGCGTTGAGGAATATACACGCATGGTCGAGCAGTTCGCCAAGGACAACGGTATTGAACGCCCTGCGCTCATGGGACACTCCTTTGGTGGCCGTGTGAGCATTGTATATGCATCGCGCAACGCGGTTAGCCGCGTGGTACTTGTCGATGCCGCAGGCATAAAGCCCAAAAGACCGTTTAAATACTACTGGAAAGTATATACCTTCAAGACCATGAAATGGCTGTGCAACACATTCCTGCCAAAAGCCAAGGCGCAGGCCATCATTGACAAGCGACGCAAGGGTGCCGGTTCAAGCGACTACAACAACGCATCGCCAAAGATGCGCGCCATACTCTCAAAGGTAGTCAACGAGGATCTCAAACACCTGATGCCGGCCATCAAAGCACCTACCCTGCTCTTCTGGGGCAACCTTGACACAGCCACTCCACTGAGTGATGCAAAGACAATGGAGAAACTTATCCCCGATGCCGGTCTTGTTGTGGCACACGGCACAGGACATTTCTCTTTCCTTGAAAACCAAGGACTCTTTACCGCAGTAATGAAAAACTTCTTCAAAATTAAATGACATGCTACACTTCGCCATCAAATATGCCATAACGGCAATGATGTTCTTTTTGATGATTGCCAAGTACGACATCCACATGTTCCAGTTGAGTTCGTACCGCAACAGCCGTTATTTCCGTTGGCTTATACCCGGCAACATACTGTCAATAAAGCGACTGCTTGCCATTGCCATGCTTGGTAGCGCATTCATCCCCGGTTATTTCGGTTGGGGAGTTGCTATGGGCATTACAACCGGTGGCTGGATATACTGCTTCAGGGAGAAGTTCAAGACACCACTGGTGTTCACAATGCGCGTGAAGCGTCTGTTTGCAACAAACATAATTCTATTTGCGATAATATCTACACTGGCCGTACTGTTTACAGGCAAATGGGCAAGCGTTGTCATTGGCGTGGCATTGCTGCTGTCAAACTTCATCATGCTGCTTGCCAATCTCGCGAACAGACCAATTGAGAAGGCCATCAACCGCGGTTATTACAACGATGCCAAACGCATCATTGAGAGCAACAAAAATCTCATTGTAATTGGCGTTACCGGCAGCTTTGGCAAAACAAGCACCAAAAACTACCTTGCAGGCGTGCTTGCCGAGAAATACAATGTGCTTGTGACACCGGGCAACTTCAACACCCTGCTTGGTGTAATACGCACAATACGCGAACAGTTGCGTCCCTATCACCAAGTATTCATTGTGGAGATGGGAGCAAAGCAGACAAATGACATAAAGGAGATATGCGACCTTGTGCACCCCACAATAGGTATCGTTACCGCAGTGGGTGAGATGCATTTGGAAACATTCAAGACTGTAGAGAACATACAGAATACAAAGTTTGAGCTTATCAACTCACTGCCGTGCGGCGGATTGGGAGTGATAAACAACGACTCGCAGTACATCAGCAGCTACAAAGGCATTACAAGTCCCTGCAAAATCATACGCTATGCCGTTGAGGGCGAGGGAGACTACAAGGCCGGAGATGTAAAATATGGAGCAAGTGGCGTATCATTCACACTTGACAACGGCGAGCAGTTCAGTAGCCGCCTGCTTGGCGACGGTAACCTGCTCAACATCCTGGCAGCGATTGCCGTTGCCGACCACTTGGGCGTTCCCACAGCCAAACAGAAGAACGCCATTGCACGCCTGCAACCCGTGGAGCACCGCCTTTCAATGAAGGTATCAGGTGGCATCACCGTGCTCGACGATGCATACAACTCAAACCCACAGGGAGCAAAAATGGCTCTTGCCGTGCTCAAGGGTTTTACTGTAGCCCAGGGCAACAAGCGCATAGTAATCACTCCCGGATTCGTGGAGATGGGCACGCGACAAACCGAGGCCAACAAGGAACTTGGCCGCACCATTGCCACAAGCTGCGACTATGCAATCATAGTCAACGCCACCAACCGCGATGCGATTAAGAGCGGTATTGACGAGGGCGGCCTGGCCGAGGATAAATACTTCCTTGCCGACTCGCTCAACCATGCCCACACACGCCTTGCACAGATTCTGCGCCCGGGCGATGTGGTGCTCTATGAAAACGACCTGCCCGACAATTTCAAGTAAACAGTAGGGACACGGCACGCCGTGTCCGCAAAAAGAAAAGCCTTTTTGCCCTTTTAGCCCTTTTGGGCCTTTAAATTAGAACTAAAACAAAATACAGATATAACAGCAATGAAAACAAATGTAGGAGTTGTTTTTGGCGGCCGCTCCGTCGAGAACGAGATTTCAGTAATCACAGCCAACCAGGCAATGGCTGCAATGGACACAGAGAAGTATGACATCACCCCGATATACATAACCAAGGAGGGCAAGTGGTACACCGGCGAGGCACTGCGCAATGTAGCCAACTACCGCGACCCCAAGAAACTGCTCTCAATGTGCGAGGAGGTATATATGAAGCCAATCTATGGCGACACCAACCTATACCGTACCAAGAAGGGTATGTTCCAGAAAGAGGTTGTTACAAGACTCGATGTCATTCTCCCTGCCCTTCACGGCACAAACTGCGAGGACGGCACATTCCAGGGCGTGATGGAGTTCTCGGGCATCCCCTACACAGGCTGCAATACACTTGCATCGGCCAACGGCATGGACAAGATTACCATGAAGATGATTCTCAAGGAGTGTGGCATTCCCGTCATCGACTACTACTGGTTCAGCGACAAGGAGTGGAGCGAGCAGCAGGAGAACACCGTTGCCGGCATTGAGAAGAAGCTTGGTTACCCTGTAATCGTTAAACCGGCAAACAGCGGTTCAAGTGTCGGAATACGCGCTGCACACAACCGCGAGGAGTTGATCGACGCTATTGAATATGCAATATCATTCACAAGCCGCGTAATAATTGAGAAATATGTACAGAAGCTCAAGGAGGTAAACTGCGCCGTGCTTGGCAACTACTACGAGTGCCAGCCATCTGTTTGCGAGGTTCCTGTACGCAGCGGTGAGATACTCTCATATCAGGACAAGTACATGAACGGTGGCGGCAAGCAGTCACAGGGCATGCAGTCAACAGTTCGCGAAATACCTGCCAACCTTCCAAAGGATAGCACCGATTTCATCCAGAAGGCAGCATGCGACACCTTCCGCGCACTCTCATGCGACGGTGTGGCACGCATCGACTTCATCATTGACGAGGCTACAGGCGAAATCTTCGTCAACGAAATCAACACCATCCCCGGTTCACTCTCTTTCTATCTGTGGGAGTACAGCGGCATCAACTTCACAGCGCTCATTGACAAGCTCATTGAGATTGCGTTCCGTCGCAAGCAGGACGCAGGTTTCAAGGCCGTGAACTATGGCGAGAACATCTTTGCTGCAAAGAGCACCGGTGGTGCAAAGACCGGCGGCAAGCTTGGTGGCGGCAAATTCGGTGCCAAGATGTAATATAAGCACAATGTAGGGGCGGACACATAGTTCCGCCCCTTTAAAAATCCTTCTGTGTTTTTGCCCTTTACGCCCTTTTGGTCTTTATAAATAAAAATGAAACGCCTTTTCACACTCTTTGCAGCACTGTTTCTCACGACTGCAACCATTTTTGCCGGGGAGGAGGAAATTATCCTCAACACCCCTACCGGCGACATACATGGTCAACTGATGCTCCCCGATAGCGGTACACCTTGCCCCGTGGTAATAATTATTGCCGGCAGTGGCCCCACTAACATGGACGGCAACAGCATTGGCACAGGAATGACAAACAACTCACTCCTTTACCTTGCCCGGGAGCTTGCAGCCAACGGAATTGCAAGTGTACGCTATGACAAACGTGGCATTGGCAAGAGCGTAGCCGCCGGAGGCAAAGAGGAATATTTGCGTTTCGACCACTATATTGACGATGCCGCAGCATGGGCCGACAAGTTTGCAGACGATGCCCGCTTCAACAAGATTGTCATTGCCGGGCACAGCGAGGGCTCACTCATTGGCATGGTTGCATCAAAGCGCAGCAAGGCCGTCAAAGGATACATTTCTATAGCAGGTGCAGGCAGTCCTGCTTATGAAATATTGGAAAAGCAACTGCAAAGCCAGCCTATGCAGATACAGCAGGAATCGGCAGCTATATGCAAAGAACTGCGCGAGGGGCGCACCGTTGAACAAGTGCCGTTTTATTTCTCGGCACTCTATCGCCAAAGTGTACAACCCTATCTCATCTCATGGTTTGCATACAACCCGGCTGAGGAAATAGCAAAACTTGACATTCCTGTACTCATTCTACAGGGCGACAAGGACATACAGGTGGGCACCGAGGAGGCCGACAAACTGCACGCCGCACAACCGGAATCGTCCTTATATATAGTAAAGGATATGAACCATGTGTTCAAGCAATGCACTAGCATGGACATGAATGAGCAGTTGAAAACATACAGCAACCCCGAACAGCCAATAATTACCGAACTTGTTTCACATATTGTCGAGTTCATAAAACAAGAATAAAAGAATAGGATGACCGCGGTCATCCTATTCTTTTATGATGAAAAAAAATTCAGTCATTTCACGCGGCATTTTGTTTCTATATATAGAGCTATCGGCAACACAACTGCAAGCAGTATTACAGCACTATATAGTGGCAATGGGCGCAACAAATATTCCAGTACAACAAAAACCGCCATTATAAACAGTACAAGAGCAAACAATGGGCGTGCGCGCCTTGGGTCGTACTTGCGGTATTTCACTAAAACCAATTTTCGTTCCTTAATGGCAGGTTTGTATTTCCCCACACCCCAATCAGCCTTGCCCATAAGCACAAATAGGGCAAAAACCACAAGCACGGTAGCCAACGAATAGTTCAATACTCCACTCATTGCAAATGTTTACTTTGAGAGTTCAAGCATTCTCACAATAGGTTTCTTTGCCTCTGTGCGCAACTGCTCATCGAGTTCAACAACCGGCCACTCATATTTCAGCGTGTTGTAGAGTTTCTCAAGCGTATTCAAGCGCATATAACCACA
>JAFNWA010000252.1 GCA_017383665.1 Bacteroidaceae bacterium
ATTTTACAAATTTCGCCAAATAAAACACAAACTATCACCTATTTTGAACAAGAGGAAGCAACACAATAGAGCATATATTCCACAAAAAGAAAAGCAAAAAGAGGAATAGTTTACACAAGAAGAAACACAAAACAAAAAAGCAGAAATTACAATACTGACAAAATAGACAGGACAACACAAGAAAGGCTTAGAATCATTAACCAAAACTCAAAGTAATCAGCATTATACAGTTAATGTAAAACAAGTTATAGATATAGTGATTGTTAAAATATCCAACAACTACAGAGCCTCTAAAAGCAATACATCAAAGGAGGTTATAATTTAAACTAAAAAAAATAACAGAAAAATTAGGTTTTAAACACAAAGCAACTAACTTTGCATAGTAATGCAACTAAAACAATGACAAACCACAAAATGTCCAAACAGTAGCATTACAACACAAACACATAGTAGCAACACACTCAAATTTTCAACAATATGGAAAAGGAGATAAAATTCAGTTTGGTTTACCGTGACATGTTCCAATCATCGGGTAAATTCCAACCACTTGCCAACCAACTTGAAAAAGTAGCACCTGCAATCATTGAGATGGGCTGCTTTTCACGAGTAGAGACCAATGGTGGCGCTTTTGAGCAGGTTAATCTCATGGCAGGAGAGAACCCAAACAAGGCGGTAAGAACATTTACAAGACTATTCAACGAGGCAGGCATACAGACTCACATGCTGGACAGAGCGCTAAATGGTTTACGCATGTTTCCTGTGCCGGCAGATGTGCGTCGCCTTATGTATAAGGTCAAAAAAGCTCAAGGAGTTGACATAACCCGTATATTCTGCGGACTCAATGATTCACGAAACATAATTCCGTCAATCAAATATGCGCTTGAAGCCGGCATGATACCACAGGCAACATTGTGTATAACCTCCTCCCCTATCCACACTGTTGAATACTACAGTAACCTTGCCGATGAGCTCATTGCAGCAGGCGCAACGGAAATATGCCTCAAAGACATGGCAGGTATTGGACGCCCGGCATTCTTGGGACGCCTCACAAAGAGCATCAAGGAGAAACATCCCCAGATAATCATCCAGTACCATGGCCACAGTGGCCCCGGCCTCTCTATGGCATCAATACTTGAGGTTTGCAAGAACGGATGTGATGTTATAGATACAGCCGTAGAGCCACTCTCTTGGGGAAAGGTTCATCCGGACATCATCAGCGTTCAAGCAATGCTTAAAGATGCAGGATTTAAAGTACCTGAAATCAACATGAATGCCTATATGAAAGTGCGTACTATGACACAGGAATTCATTGACGAATGGATGGGTGTATTCATGGATAACAACAACAAACTAATGAGTTCACTCTTGCTCACAAGTGGACTTCCAGGCGGCATGATGGGCTCAATGATGTCGGATCTCGCAGGCGTACATAAAGGAATAAACGGCATCTTACAAAGCAAAGGCAAACCAACATATACGCTTGACGAACTCATGGTAGAGCTCTTCAATGAAGTTGCTTATGTGTGGCCACGCGTGGGCTATCCCCCACTCGTTACCCCGTTCAGCCAATATGTAAAGAATATTGCACTCATGAACCTGCTTTCACGCGCACAAGATGAACCACGATTCAGCCGAATGGATGAGAGTATGTGGGGCATGATACTTGGAAAGAGTGGCCGCCTGCCGGGCGAGGTTGCCCCCGAAATCATCGAGTTGGCAAAGGAGAAAGGTTTTGAGTTCACTACAGCCGACCCACAGAGTTTCTACCCTGATGCTTTGGAAAGTTACCGCAAGGAGATGCAGGAACTTGGATGGGACACAGGTGAAGACGAAGAGGAGCTTTGGGAATTTGCCATGCACGAGCGTCAATACCGCGACTATAAGAGCGGTGTTGCCAAAGAGCGTTTCCTCTCAGACATTGAAAAGGCCAAGGATGGCGAGATGGCAAGCAAGGGCGTGAGCATTGAGGAAATTAAAGCAATAAAGCATGCAAAAGCAGATCCTATTGTAGCTCCTGAAAAGGGACAGATCATTTGGGAGGTTGTTGTTGAGGGTGCCTCACAAGCACCTGCAATTGGTCGAAGATATGCAGCCGACGAACTATTCTGCACCATAATAACCCCTTGGGGAGAGTTGCAACCTGTGGCAACAGGCCTTGGTGGTCGCGTGGTTGAAATATGCGCAAAGCAGGGTGACCATATAAACCGCGGAGAGGTTATAGCATATCTTCAACGAGACGAGTTATTCAATTAACAGTAAACTTGTTATAACATATAAAATCAAAGCCACTTACCTTGCGTAAGTGGCTTTGATTTTATGGCGAATAATACATTATATAAAATCCCAAAACAGCTATTCGCTGCACCTGATTTCTTATTTTCTTGCAGTAATGTGGAAACAGCCTTGTTTGATTTCATACTTCACATAGCAACGCCCCTGCTCCCTAAAATCTCTCAACACCTCTGTTAATACAGACTTAAGATCGTATTCACTGACATCGGAAGCATTCTCGTCAATCTTTGAAAAACGGGCATAAGAGACATCCACTGTCGTTGCATAACGGTGTGGGGAGTCTGGAATGGAATTTATATTCCTTTTCGACAGTTTCTTAATATCAGCATCGGTTCTTAGCACTGATGTCACAACAACACGATACTCTGATTTGTGTTTGTTGCGTAATGAATCCTGGAAAGCATATCCAATATCCTCTAAAAGTTTTGCAGCCTCGGGTACAAGATGAGGGGTTGAGTGGGTAAGTTTGTCGAGGACAAACGATTCTACAAAACGCTCATCGTCAATGGCAACCAATTTATCCAAGACATCCTCCACCCCATCGCGCGAAGCAAGAGGTTTTATTCCGATTTGATTTGCAACAGCCAAATGAACATCATTTCCATCCCTGAAAATTCTGTTTGCATTCAAATGATATGCAATTTTATTAGGTTTTTCAGGCACGGGAGGTCTTTGCCTCTCAGCTACATTCTGTTTATTTATCTTTTTACCACCTGAACTACCATTGCCATCATCCCCACAAGAGACAAAAACAAGCAAAGAGAATGCAAATAAATATGAAAATATCGTCCTCATTTCGTTTTTAATTATTTCATAGATTTCACAGGCAAATTTAATAAAAAAATCGCACACTGGCAAAGTGCGATGATGCAGGTTTTTGACAGTAAAAAACTTTTACATTAAGGCATTGTAAGTAAAAAAAATCCGGCAGTGTCAATGGAGTATCGAAATTCACAAAGAATTCTTTCTTTTATATTTAACAAGGTAAAGAGGTTTTTCAGGAAAATTAGATTATCTTTGCAAATATGGTATAATGTGCAAAAAGACTCAATCCACACCACCCTTGCAAATGCAACTATATTATTAACTAATTATAAACCTATGAAAAAATCAATTCTATTCCTGTTAGGTCTGTTTATGGGAATTACGGGGGTCCTTGCGCAAGGCTTCCCTACCATAAGCACCGATGAGAACACGAAGTGGTATCTCATCCAGTTCATGAACGGAGGAAACGCGCTCACAGCAGAGACCTCCGGAGCACAGATCACAACATCGGCAGCAATTGGCAGCGAAGCACAGCTGTGGAAGATTACCGGTGATGCATCAAACGGTTACACCTTTACAAACAAGAAGGGTTATACCCTTTATGTGAATTCTGCAGCAAAAAACCAGATGGTACATGCCAATGCTACTGCAAGCGGTGTGAACAAATTCTTCATCAACGCCACAGGAAACAGCAGTTATAGTGGCGGTTACGAGATTCAGCCAAAAGGCAACACTGGCATCTCAATGAACCTTTGGGGTGGTCCAAACGAAAACCGCGGTGTAGGTCTTTGGGATGCAAACAACGACCAGAACAACCCCGTGCAGTTTGTTGAAGCTGTAGCATTTGAGAACATGGGCAAGGTTTCAATCATTCCACAGCCACTGGAGATGACTGTAGGTGAAGGAACTGTTGACTTAACAAAATTCACTGCCATTGCCTACAAGGGAGAGCAGATGAAGGAGCATGCAGAGGCTTTCGCTACGCAGTTGAGCACATCGGCAGGCATTAACCTTGAGGTAAGAGAGGCCGGCGAGGCAGCAGCCGACGGCGAAATCTGGTTCGGCACTGACGCAACCCAGCCTGCCGAAGGTTACACTTTGACAACAAGCGAGAAGCAGATTGTAATCAAGGCATCAGAGTTCGGTGGCCACCTCTATGGTTTGCAGACACTCATGCAGCTGCTTCCACGCGAGTATTTCGCAAGCGAGCGCAAAGAGAATGTAGAGTGGACAATCCCTGCGGTAGAAATCAACGACCAGCCATTGCTTGGCCACCGTGGTTATATGCTCGACATTGCACGTCACTTCTTCAACAAGGACGAGGTAAAGAAGGTGCTCGACATCATGGTTCTCTACAAGATGAACCGTTTCCACTGGCACTTGACAGACGACCAGGGCTGGCGTGTTGAGATTCCCGAATATCCAAAATTGACAGAGGTTGGTGCCATCCGCAAGGCATCGTTCAGCAATGCCGACGGACAGAACTTCTATGACGATACCGAGTATGGCCGTGGCATGTACTACACACTCGACGACCTCAAGGAGATTGTTGACTATGCAAAGGCACGCAACATTGAGATTATCCCCGAGATTGACCTCCCCGGCCACATGGTTGCCGCAGTGGCATCATACCC
>JAFNWA010000253.1 GCA_017383665.1 Bacteroidaceae bacterium
GCAGGAGTACTCCTGCGCGCACCGGCATTTTTTTCCCATTATAGATGTATGTGATGTTGCCTCTTGTTATTGTATCGTTCTGTATGCGTCGGTTTCTACTGTTGCTTGTCTCGTTATTGAGAACATTTATGGTTATTTTACCTATTTTGCGCACTTCATTTGCCTGTAGCGGCATGTTGCTCACGGGCTGTACCCGTATATTGGCATATCCCGGTTTGTTTATAGTGTCTGCAAGGAAATTTATATACTCCGGTTGGAAGTAGTAGTAGCCGTTGTTGCGCAACATGTTACATATTCTTGCGCGTTCGCTCTCCATTGCTGCGGCATTGAATTGTTCGCCAATGTGAATAAGGCGTTCATTCATGCTGTTCTGTATGAGACTGTCTGCATTGTGTGAGAAATTGCGATAGGATATGCTGTCATAGTGGAATGGTTGCCCAAGTTCTATTGTATAGCTGACCTTGGCCTTTTTCTCATTCCGTTTAGAGGGTATTATGTTGGCTTTGACCTTGCCGTTGAAATATCCGTAGTATTTGAGTACATTTGCCGCAACATCGGCAAGGAGGTCCGGGTTTACTTTTGAAAGCAGTACGGGCTCTTTTGCGAATACATTGAAGAACCACTTGCCAAGTTTGCTCTCTGAGTTGTGAAGGGCGTTGTACCACCACAGGCCCAGTGGTAGTCCACGCAGGCTTGAACTGCCCGCGATTGAACCGTTTGGAGCATATTCGAGTGCGTATTTTACCTCTTCCATTGCTGTCTCTCCTACGCTGCCGGTGGCGTTTTCTTCTGCATCGACAAATTCTATATCCTTTATGCCTATGTACAATCTGTCACCATCCGGTACATACTTTGTCGTAGAGCACGAGAGGGCAAACAGGAGGGTAAATATGTATATTATTGTTTTTATCATTTGCTCTCTTTGGGGGTTGTTTCGCTTGATGTTCTTGTTCTTGTACTTCCTTTCTTCCTGAAGTTGAACAGTTCCTTCAATTTGTTCAGCTTGCGCTTGTATATATAACCGATACCGGTTTCGGTAATTTCGCCTTCAAGAATAGAACGGTAGTTCTTGTCGTAGAAAATTCTCATGTAGCGGTTGCCGCTATCGTTCAGTTTCCATTCGAGCGATACATTGTTTATTATACTGTTGTTGCTTGCATCTCTGTCAGGTCTGTCTCCGCTGTTAACCTCGCCACCAATTACTACAGTAATGCGGTCGTTAAAGAATCTTTTGCTGAAACTGAACGAGTAGTTCTTGTAACTATTGCCGGTTTGTGCATCAAGTCCATCGTTTATGCCTATGTTTACATCGAAATTCTTTATAGCCTCACCTGACAGGTCGTTGATTTTGGCGTCAATGAATGAACTCAGGGCACTTGTAGCTGTTACTCCTTGTCTTCCGCCAAGGTATGTGCCTGTGATAATCATTGCTACTGCATATTTGCTTAAAGTCTCCTGGTCGAGTCTGTTCAGCTGGTCTTGTATTATAGAGTTGTCGGGTGATGACATGGTAAAGTCTATTCCAATATTTTCAACTGTATTGCTGAGTACCACACCTGTGTAGAAGTTTACAGGTTGTATGCTGTTATCCTCGAATTCGACAGAGACTGTTGTCTTTTCGAGCGCAGTGATGTCCAGCGTTGGGTTGAAGAGGTCGCCAGTCCATGTGAGACGCCCTCCCTCCTGTATGTGGAATGTTTTTAATGGTATGATTGGCAGTGTGAGTTTAAGGTCTCCGCTGTTTAGTTTGTATATGCCTGTTACATTCAATCCTCCTTCGTTGTATGTGGCGTTGAGCGTGCCGTCACCATTAAAAATGATGTAGTTCTCACGAGCTGCATCAAAGTCTAGTGCCAGTTTCGCTCCCTCTTTTATTGAGATGTTGAAATTTGCGTCAATATCGCCTAAATCAACCTCGGGTAGTTTTTCCTGTACAATGGCTAATGTATCATTGAAATTTACGAATTCAACAAGCCCCTCGAGTTCTTTTTCCGTTTCGAAAGCACTCTCGGGCAACACATAGGCAAAGTCGCTGTTGCTTAGAACTGTAATGCTGCCGGACATCTGCAAGTCATTGATTGTTCCGCGAATGATGCTGCGCAGGTCTATTGACATCCTTCCATAGAAGTTCTTGCCTGCCATGCGCGGAGTGTTCAATACTTCATAGTTATTTGCAGTAAGTCTCAGGTTGGCTACAGGATCCAGTGGGTTTGCAATGTTTACGGTACCGTTTATTACGAAAGGATTGCTGCTTTTGTCATATATCTGGAACCTGTTGAAATTCACCTGGCTGTTTTTTATGCTTATATTCTCATCGGAGGGGTGAAGTGTCGTTCCAAGAAGTGGTATGTATATATATGTTGAATCAAAATTCAGGAATCCATTTCCGACAATGTTGTCAAGGCTGCCGGAGATGTCAATATTGCTGTTCATGTATCCGTTGATTGAAGCACCCTCTTCGCCAATGATTGCGTTTGCAATGGCAAGCGGGAACTGTGTCAGCATTATCTTACCGTTTGAAAAGGTTCTTGTTGATATGTCAATATCGCTATTGATATGTGCTACCGTGCTATTGTTGTGGCTGAGTGTGAGGTCTGCATTGCCACTCTTGCCTTCATTTGATGTGTATGTGATCCTGACGATTTCATTGCCAATATTATTCCCCTCATAACCGAGACTGTCGATTTTTAAATTACAGTTGAGCCTGTCGCTATTTTTATCTCCCCGGTAGTTGATTTCTGCGAAGAGATTTCCAGCAATTTCCGGCAATCCGGGTATTGAGTTTGTCAGCTTTGACAACTCTATGTTGAAGATATTCAGGTTTGCATTGTACTTTGAGGTGGCATCGGGAGTCGTAAACAGGTGTAGGCCGCTGTTGTTGCTGTTCTTCACCAATACATCGGCTTCAATCTCCATTTCTTTGCCTATGTTGATATAGTTATTTTTGTTGAAGATATATGGCGTGCCAAGTAGCTGTGCCTCGCTGTCGAAATGCATGTTTATCCCCTGTGTAGCAAGATGTACTGTTGTCCCCAACCTGCTGTCAAGCTCCTTGATGTTGTCGCGAAGCCAGAGATTAGCGGTGACGGTGTAATCGGATATGCTGCCCCGGAGCATTGCACTGTAATTATTCTCCTCTTCAAGGGATGTTACATTCATGTTCTTTATTCCCATGAAGTAATTGAGTTTATCTTCTTTTTGTGCAGCCGCAATTCTGATACTGTCAAGTTCCAGACTCCCACTGCTTAGCTTGTAGATGTCGCTCTTGATGTAAAGTCCCGATATTGGGGATACATTCAGGTCAAGATTCATTGACCCCGTGCCGATGCCATTGAAAACCAAGTAGTTGTGGAGCATGTTGTTCTTGCCACACTCAATGTGTAGGTTCATTTGTGGAAGTAC
>JAFNWA010000254.1 GCA_017383665.1 Bacteroidaceae bacterium
GACAGGGTGGTATTTGGACACGGCTATGAGCGTCACTCCTTGTGGCAGGGTGGCGTGCAGTGCTTTTATCTTCTCGCCAATAGGATTATCCTTCATGGTGGAAAATGTCCACGATTGGGCTTTCGTTCACCGATGCGAGGTTGTAGTCCATGATAGAGTCCTCCATGTGCTTGTTGAGGTTCTTCACGGCTGTTGTTACATCTTCGGCCTTTACAAGGATTACAACCGATGATTTCTTCTCCTTTGCCGATACCTCGTCAATTGTCACCATTGTGATCTTGCATTTGAACCACTTGTCTGCTGTCTCGCTCATGCTGTCAACAAGTTCATTGTACTTCGTACGCTCCATCTTGTTGATGTTGAACTCACCTGTCACCTGTGGCTGCAATTCCTGTGTAATGCGTTTCTCAATCTCGGTGAATGTGAACCCCTGTACAAGGTATGTCTCGTTAACCTTTGTGTTCAGGCCTTTCTCGCCTGCGCGTTCGTATGTTACTTTTACTTCGAACCAGCTCTGTACCATAATTATAATGTGTTTTTAATGTTTATGAAAATAGTCGCGGATAACCGCGACTACAAAGGTAGTAAATGAAAAATGTTATTTGTTGCTTTTTTGCGTTTTTATGCAAAATATTTTTTTCGGCAGTTGTTCAGACGCAGAACTTCAGCCAAAAGACTGTACTCCTCGTCATCCTCGTCAAATTCATACTCTTCATCAACATTGCCATCCTCGTCGGTGTTGTAGTCGTTGTAATCAACTCCTTCCTCCTCTTCGACCTCGCTGTATGCAAACATCTCCCAATTCTCGCGGTAATGCCCAAAAGGGTCAAACCCCAACAACGCTAATTCCTGACATGGTGGCATTACCTCTCCGCTCTCTCTTGTGAGGGCATCCAAAATTTCACTTAATTCTTTACTAATCATAATATGGTGGGTTTTAAGAACTGTCATAAATATATCAAGGTTGCTCAGGTGGTAGAACAATGAGAGTAAGTCATATATGTAGTCGTTACAGTTCTCTTTCTCTCTCGCTTCCGTGGCGACCAATCCTGTGCCTGAGGTGTTCGCGTGCGAAGAAATTCTCGTTCTCTACGCGTTTTAGCAAAGAGTGGCTATACTCGTTGAACGAAGCTATGCTGCGCCGTGCAACTCCGCTTTCCATAGCTGCTGATGCTACGGCTGCCGATACCTGCATGAGCAGTCTTTTGTCACCGGGCTTGGGTAGTATATAATTCTTCCCGAATGTGAATTTTTCTCCGTATTGCTCCTCAATTTCCTTTGTCGCATTCTCTTGTGCAATTGCCGCTATAGCTTTGGCTGCTGCAATCTTCATGGCCTCGTTTATCGTTGTAGAAAGTGTGTCGAGCGCACCGCGGAACAGGTATGGGAACGAGAGAACATTGTTGATCTGGTTAGGGCTGTCGCTGCGTCCGGTGGCGACAATGGCATCGGGGCGCCACTGCTTGGCGCGGTTGTATGAGATTTCCGGGACGGGATTGGCGAGTGCGAATATTATTGGCGACGGGGACATAGATCTTATGTCGCTCTCTTTCAGTAGGCCGCCTTTTGAGAGCCCGATGAACGCATCGGCGCCGTCAATGGCCTGCGACAGGGTCGTCGCTTCGCTTGTGGTTGCAAAGCGTGCCTTGTTTTCGTCAAGGTCGGTGCGTCCGGTGTTTATAACCCCCTTGCTGTCGAGCATGGTAATCTGTCCGCGCGAAACACCAATTTCCAACAGCATGCTTGCGCTTGATATTGCTGCTGCGCCAGCACCGCATATTACAATCTTTATGTTGTCTATGCTTTTGCCTGTGATTTTGCATGCATTAAGTAGAGCTGCCGCAACGGTGACGGCTGTTCCGTGCTGGTCGTCGTGTAGAACGGGGATATCGAGCAGTTCACGCAACCGTTTCTCTATGTAAAAACATTCCGGAGCTTTTATATCTTCGAGATTTATGCCACCGAATGTGGGAGCGAGTGCCTGTATGGTCTCAACTATTCTGTCGGGGTCTTCGTCGCTTATCTCAATGTCGAACGCGTCAATGTCTGCGTATGTCTTGAACAGCATGGCCTTGCCTTCCATGACGGGCTTCGATGCCAATGCTCCTTTGTTGCCAAGGCCAAGCAACGAACTGCCGTTGCTGATGACTGCCACAAGATTACC
>JAFNWA010000255.1 GCA_017383665.1 Bacteroidaceae bacterium
AGATTGACCTCACCGTTTGGGGCAAGCGTTTTTATGGCGAGGATTTCGTGGACTGGCTGCGCCTGAACCACAGCCCGTTGGATGTGGTGTTCCGCCTTGCCACCGAGACTTCGCTTGTGGTGCTCAACGGTGGCGGCTTCGACGGCCCTGAATGGAGCATACGCGTATCTCTCGCGAACCTGAAAGAGGATGACTATGCCATCATAGGGCAAAAGGTACGCGGCATTCTTGACTCGTATGCAGAGAGGTGGAAAGAGAGTTTGCCTGAGATAGTATAAGCGTGGTATGTGTTCCGCCACGCTCGAGTTTCGCTAAAATATCAAACAATATGAAAAAGATGAAGAAGTATCGTTGCACGGTTTGCAAATGGGTCTATGACCCTGAGTTTGGTGACATTAAGGGCGGGATATCCGCCAACACGGCATTTGAGGATTTGCCGGCCGATTGGGTTTGCCCTGTTTGCAAGGCAGAGAAAAGAAAGTTCGAGGAATTCGGGTAAGAACTGATTTATGTAAAGCAGTTGTTTCGCTTTTACATTTATTCAATCTCCCTCCGCTGCGCTCGTCCCTCTTCATAAAGAGGGACAATTATAAAAGAGATGTAGGGGCAGACCGGTGTGTCTGCCCAAAAACAAGCAATACCGGTGCAAACAGGGCGGACACACCGGTCCGCCCCTACCTGGAAGACAAAGCGCATAAAATTTGCGGTCAGCGTTTAAACGCTGACCGCAAATAATACTTATTCAAGCAATTAAATCACTTTACAATCTCTGCAATGAATGCCTGCATCTCGGCCTGGTGTGCCTCAACGCTCTGCAACAGCTTGAACTGTGCCTTTGAGCGAACGAGGTTGTGCTCGGGATACTGTGTCTTGTAGTATGTATCGCCGTTGATGTAGTCGGCCAAGAAACGAACTGTCTGCATGTATGGGAACAATGCTGCAGCGTATGGCAAGTTCTCAACCTCAAGTGGTGTGATGAACGATGCAGCAGACTTCAAGTAACCCTTTGTGAATGACTTGAAGATTTCCATGTTGAAGTTCACATTGTCGAGGTTCTGGTCGTCCTCCTTACCGGTGTTTGCAGCTGAACGCAAGTAGTCACCGAAATCGGAGAAGATGAAGTTTGGCATAACTGTATCAAGGTCGATAACACAAAGTACATTACCCTGCTTGTCGAAGAGGATGTTGTCCACCTTTGTATCGCAGTGACAGATGCGCTTTGGCAACTTACCCTCGCGGTGCAGACGCTCACCCTTGCACATCTCCTCGGCACGAGCCTCGAGCTCGTCAACGAGCCACTGTACCTCGGCAAGGCGGCCGGCCTTGTTCTCGGCAACAGCCTCGCGCAACTGACGCAAGCGGAACTCCATGTTGTGGAAATCCTTGATTGTCTCGCCAAGCTCGGCAGGAATATCGGCAAGCATAGCCTGAAAGTTACCGAATGTCTCGCCCACGATGTATGATGTCTCGGGAGTAACGGCTGTCATACCCTCGGTCTCGGGGATGAACTCCATTACACGCCAGTATTTCTCGCCATCGAAGTGATAGTACTTGCCATCCTTTGCTGGAACAAACTTGAGTACCTTGCGCTCGATGTCATCGGCACCGGCAGCAACGAGCTTGCCATGAATGTGCTCTGTAACGGCAACAATGTTGTTCATGAGCATATCTACATCGGGGAAGATTGCGTTGTTAACATGCTGCAATACATAGTCGGGAGCTGTGCCCTCGGTCTTCACGCGGTATGTGGTGTTGATGAGACCATTGCCCAAAGGAGCTACTTCTACAACATTGCCCTGAATGTTGAACTGAGAAACAATTGTGTTCATTGGAGTAATATTTTAAAGGTTAGTATTCTGCTGTTTGTCATCTCGAACATATGTGAGAGATCTCTTATTTCGCGATGTGTTTGAGATCCCTCGTCGCTACGCTCTGTCGGGATGACAGATTCGCGATTACATAAACCGCATTATTTCAGGCAAATTTAAACAAAAGAAAATAGCATTACAAAATAAAAGCGGAATATTTGTATAAAAAATTCTCGGCAGTCGCGATCGCGACTGCCGAGAATCATATTATTTGATGCTTGTACCAGTATGGGATTTTAAATCTCCCTCCCGGCTTTGCGAATTTCAGCACTTATGTCATATCGACCGCATGGGAGATATCTCATTTTTTTAAGATCCCTCACACAAGGTTCGGGATGACAGACAGTACGATGTTTAAAGTCACTTTACAAGCACCTTTTCGCCATCAACGATGTAGATACCCTTCTCGGTCTCCTGCAAGCGGCGGCCATTGAGGTCATAGACTGCTTTCACTTTGTTTTCAACATTCAAATCCTCGATTCCGGTTGTTGCATCTACATAGAGGATTCGCAATGTAGAACCTGCATCCTGGCCACCTGTCCAAAAAGCGAGCTTGTTATCGCGGTTATTTACCTTGTTAGAGATATAACCATCCTCGTACATATATGCGTATGCAACATCGCTTGAACCAAGGTCGCGTGAATCCATGAAACGCCACACAGCTGTGTAACCGGTAGGGAGATTATCTTTCTCCTTGAGCACAGGGTACGAACCGCTACCTGTTGTTCCACTCATTGCTGTAGGCGCTGCAAGTACCTTTGTTGCGCCGGCCTGCTTGTTGTAGATGTAGTAGCCATCCTCCTCGTTACCGGTAAAGCACCAAAGTTGTGCAGGGTTCTCTGTGTCGAGTTCTGTATTATCGAGTGCAATGTAACTTGCATTGCCGTTGTCGGCGAGGACATAGCCCTGCTGACCAATCTGAATTGTGTACCAGGGAATTCGGCCTGAGAATTCACCGTTCACAACTTTTGTAGTCTCGTAGCGTGTAGGCTTCTGAGGCTCAACATAAGTACCCTTCTCAATGAAGAGACCCTCGACCTCTACATCGCCGCACATATACTCGGCTGGGATTACAATGCAATCCTCACTGTCGAACTGCTGGCGCTCAAAGAACACCTTCTGCCACTGTACATTGTCGTGTACAATGCTGTCACCACTGAGGTTGTAACCGTACTTGATAATTGCGCCCTTGTACTCGAAACCGTTCTCGGGAACCATCTTGATCTTGAACGCCTGACCGAATGGTGTCTGATATGTAACAAGGTCGGCGCCGTTCTCTGCTGCTACAACCTTACCGTTACGGTTTGCATCGTTTACATAAGCATAGTCGCCATGAACATTGAGCATAATATCAATGATACCACCACCGTTGTTGAGGATTGAGTTTGACTGGTCAATGCAACCCGCAGGGTCAACCGAGTTCCAATCTACCTTGTAAC
>JAFNWA010000256.1 GCA_017383665.1 Bacteroidaceae bacterium
ATTGCTTGTTCCACTTGTAGAGAAATTCGAGGCACGCCATGAAAAAGGAGAGTAAATACAACATCGTGCTCATTGAGCCATCGGAAATCGTGGCTACAGGCATTGCAGCGATAATAAACAGCAACCCTCAGTTCGCTGTGGTACAGACATTGAGTTCACCGTCATACTACAACACGGGCAGTTGCAATGTCGATGCGGTAATCATAAACCCCACCGTTGTAGATTACAACGACAGGCTCGACATACGCTCAAGCATAGGACTTGGCACAACTGCCATTGTCGCACTTGCGCACAGTAATCATGAGGAGAGCGTGCTGCGCCAGTATGACGAATGTATTGGCATATATGACAACGCACAGCGCATTTTCCAGAAGTTGAAGAATGCGATTGAAGAGAACACAAAGAACCCCAAAAACGATCTTAATGAACTGTCGTCGCGCGAACGCGACATTCTCACAGCTGTTGCAAAGGGAAAGACAAACAAGGAGATTGCCGACGAGTTCAACATCTCAATATACACGGTAATATCGCACCGCCGCAACATATCGCAGAAACTGGGTATCAACTCCATCCCAGGTCTCACTGTCTATGCGATAATGAACAAACTCGTAGATATATCTGATTTTGGATAAAAACCCAAAGAGATGGCCGAGGAACTGTACATAGCACAAGGTAGCAAGGAGGATAAATATACCCTGCTCTACAAGCAGATTATTGCCGTTACCGAGAACGAAAGCGACTCCATTGCCAACATGGCGAATATCGCGGCAATGCTCCACGCCACATTCGGGTTCTGGTGGACAGGATTCTACCGTGTCGTTGGTAAGGAACTTGTACTTGGACCGTTCCAAGGACCTTTGGCTTGTAGCCGCATTGCATACGGGCGCGGTGTGTGCGGCACTGCATGGAAGGAGCAGCGCACACAGGTGGTACCCGATGTAGAGCTGTTCCCGGGACACATTGCATGCAGCAGCGCATCAAAAAGCGAAATTGTTATCCCGATATTCAAGGACGGAGATGTTACAGCAGTGTTGGACATCGATAGCGAGCACCTTGCGACATTCGACGACACAGACAAACTGTGGCTTGAGAGGATTGTGGAGTTGTTACAATGAAACGGATGTAATCCAGGGGGATTACATCCGTTTTTTTAGTGTTCGGTAATTTAATATATGCACCGTAACTCCTGTTGCAATTGCAATGAAAACAGCACTCATCCACCACTCTTTGGCGACGAAGAAGGCGCAATAGAGCAATGTTGCCCACACCATTGACACCGAGACGACCTTCACGCGCAGTGGCAATGCCTTGTGTTCCCTGAAGTTCTTTATGTAGGGTCCCAGGTGCTTGTGCGCCATCAGCCAGTCATACAGACGCTGCGAGCTACGCATATACAAGGCTGCCGAGAGCAGAAGGAACGGTGTAGTGGGCAACACTGGCAGGAAGATGCCCAGTATTCCCAATGCAAGCGACAAGCTACCTAAAACTATTAAAAGGAACTTCATGTTTTTAAATTGCTATGCGAAGATACAAAAAAAGATATTGAGGATACAAAATAAGCCGGATTAAAAAAAACTCAAAAAAAACCTTTTTTTTATATATTTTTTGTACATTGCACTCGATAAAAGAAACATTGTTAAATCTTAAACTCCCTACTACTATGAAAAAGTTTATGTTTCTGTTTGCAGTTGTTCTATTTCTCGGAGTTAAAACAGGCTATTCACAAGAAAAGTTGAGCGATCCGCGAATTGCTCCACTTGTTGGTATGTGGCAATATGTTGAGGAGGTTACGACAACTGATGGAGAGAAGGCCTACATTGGTAAACAGATTTTCAAGACCATAACAGAGGAGAAGACCTACTTTGTGA
>JAFNWA010000257.1 GCA_017383665.1 Bacteroidaceae bacterium
AATCTCAATCTTCCAGTGTTCGCTATTCTTCAGTACAAGCCCTTTAAGATCAATAACCTGAGTCAATTCGCTAGGACTGTTATTGCTATTATTGACCGGAGTATTTTCACCCTTCAACGATGATTCAAAAATAACATTGTTACCCAGGAACTCCATTGTATTTGGCAATGTAATTGACCACAAATCCGTGTTATTATTGAACAAGTCGTTGTCAAAGCCGGCAACTGTCAACTGCTCGCCAAGAACCTCAACGGTTGCGGGAATAACAAGATCGTTAACACCACTCTGGCGCACTTTGGTAAAAACAATCATATCGGGGGTAGAAACCTCGACAAAGATGTAGTCATTACACCAACTACCATTGTTTACAGAAACACTATTCTTATTGAAAGCAGAGCCATCGAATTTTGTAACCATCCATTTGCTACCGGTATAACCATCAGAAACATTAGTCAAAGCAACTCCGCTTCCGGCATTAGCTGTTTCAAATGCATATTTGGCAGGTGTTGCGCCAATGCTCAAATAATAGTTTCCATCGTTGGCAAGATATTTCCCACTTTCATTCTGGAATGAATATGTTTTATCATCATTAACGATACAAGTCCAAAGATAGCTGTTGCCGTTTACAGATGTAGCTGTTTTGAGTGCACTACCATTGTCATATAGATAGTGTGATACGAAAGAACCATCACTTTGTTTTGCATCGGCTGCAATATAATACTTTTTGCCGGCCTCGGGTTTTACGCCGTTGGCAAGCTTTGTTGTAACCACTTCGTTTCCCGGCTGTGTGCGGTATTCTATCTGCCAACCGTCGATTTCCAAGAACTTGCGGAAACGGGCAGTGTAAGTAGCATCCTCACGAGCAAGCATTGAATACTCAAGTTCTGTGGTGAGCAAGCGGCCATAGTGGTCGTACCAGCCGAGGAACTCAACATCCTCGCTTGCCTTTGTGGCACGCAAGTACATTGGGATATTTGCACTTACAACCCACTCAGTGCCTGTTGAGCCGTCGGGGGTCTCATCGGTCCACACCTCAACTGTACCCCAATCGGCGCTGTTGGTCTCAACATTGATTGTTGCAGCCTTGTCGCTCTTCTCGGTTACATTGATGACAATTTCGTAAACAGGGCGGATAGATGCATCCTTTGCACCGCGCCCCGAAGGTTTATTACCATTATCCCATGCACCATCGAAACGCAAACGCATGTGAGTAATACCCAAAGGCATGTCATAAGGCAAAAGAACATTGATTTTGTTTTTGCAGACTGCGGTGTTTTCACCGCCGTTTGTACCAACCTCTTTCAATAGTTCGCCATCGTCGTCAAAATCGCCATCGGCATTAAGGTCGATGAATGCACGGAAATAACAATACTTCAAACCATTACTGCTGCCGTTGTCATACTCAACGTCAAAGCTCGCGCCCTGTGGTACATTTATAATCTGTGGAATTGTGTTGAATATTTCGGTTGGTGCTGTAGTTGTTTCAAAGATTGTCTCTGCCTCGCGATTGTAGTATGCGAATGTCAGGTTGTGGATAAACTGTGC
>JAFNWA010000258.1 GCA_017383665.1 Bacteroidaceae bacterium
GCTTAAATTTACTAGTTGTAAATAAGTATTTGCGACTTGTTGTATAATGTAGTCATCAATGTTTTAGAGAACTTCAAAGACCGCGCATTGACAATGAAATCCTTCTGCGTTTAAGGTCAACTTCGGTAACCTTTACCATAACTTGTTGGCCGAGTTTTACAACATCGTTGGGAGATGAGACAAACTTGTCGGCGAGTTGAGAGATGTGTACAAGACCATCCTGGTGAACACCAATGTTTACAAAAGCTCCGAATGCAGTGATATTGGAGACAAGACCGGGGAGAACCATACCTTCGCGCAAATCTTCAATCTCGTGCACATTGGGATCGAAAGAGAAGGCTTTTGCCTGTTCGCGTGGGTCGAGACCGCGTTTGTTGAGTGCATCCATAATATCGGTGAGGGTTGGAAGACCTACTTTATCGGTCACATAATTGGAGAGTTCTATTTTCTTGCGAAGTTCACTGTCTGCAATGAATTGTTCCAATGGGACACCACAATCCTTTGCCATTTTAGTGACCACATTATAGGATTCGGGGTGCACAGCTGTGCTGTCGAGCGGATTGTCACCACCAAGGACACGCAAGAAGCCTGCTGCCTGCTCAAAAGCCTTGTTACCAAGACGGGGAACATTGAGAAGTTCCTTGCGGGTACGGAAATCACCATTGGCAGCACGGTACTTTACAATATTCTCGGCAAGTACAGGACCAAGACCTGATATGTGTGTCAGAATCTGTTTGGTAGCAGTGTTCACATTCACTCCCACCTTGTTCACACAACTCTCTACAACTACATCAAGACGGCCCTTGAGTTTGGTTTGATCGACACTATGCTGGTACTGTCCCACTCCAATTGAACGGGGTTCAATCTTTACAAGTTCGGACAGTGGATCAATGAGACGGCGACCAATGGAAACGGCTCCACGCACGGTTACATCCTCGTCTGGAAACTCCTCGCGCGCTACAGGCGATGCTGAATAGACCGATGCGCCATCCTCATTGACAGAGAATATCTCGGCTGTAAGTCCAAGTGAGCGCACGAAATCCTCGGTCTCGCGACCGGCAGTACCGTTACCGATGGCAAAGGCCTCAATGGCATGTTCTTTTACAAGCGAAGAGATTATGCGTGCTGCACCGTCGCGGTCGTTCTGCGGCGGATGTGGATATATGACAGTGTGGCGAACGAGATTACCCTGCGAATCGAGCACCACAACCTTGCAGCCGGTGCGGAAACCGGGGTCAATTGCAAGCACTCGTTTTTGTCCAAGAGGCGATGACATGAGTAGCTGTCGCAAGTTCTCGGCAAAGACTGAGATAGCCTCGTCATCGGCACGCTGCTTGGCGTTGCCGCGTGTCTCATTTTCAATTGAAGGAGCAAGGAGTCGCTTGTAACCATCAGCAATTGCAACCTCCATATATTCGCGCGATGGAGAGAAACGCTTCACGAACTGGCGGCAAAGGCGTTCGGTGGCATCATCGGAATCTATGGTTATTGACATGCGCAGATAACCCTCTTCCTCGCCACGCATTATTGCAAGCAGACGGTGCGAGGATATGCGTGCTACACTCTCTTGCCACTCGTAATAGTCGGCATACTTTATACCATCTCCCTCTTTACCCTTGACAACTTTTGAGGCAAGCACACCGTTGCGCGCAAAAAGACGGCGAATAGTTCCGCGTGCCTGTTCGTCCTCGGAGACGCGCTCGGCAATGATGTCACAGGCACCGGCAATGGCATCCTCGACGGTGGGAACATCTGCACACACGAACGAGCGCGCCCTACCCTTGACATCATTATGCTGCTGATTCCAAATTACATCGGCAAGCGGTTCAAGACCACGCTCCTTTGCTATTGTAGCACGGGCTCGGCGTTTGGGACGATAAGGCAGGTAAATATCCTCAAGTTCAACAGCATCGAAACAATTGTCGATGCGTTTTTTGAGTTCGGGAGTCAGTTTTCCCTGTTCCTCAATAGTGACAATTATTGTCTCCTTGCGCTGGACAATAGCCTTGAGCTTTTCATACAACTCCTTTATGTTGCCAATGGCAACCTCGTCCATCGAGCCTGTAACCTCCTTGCGATAGCGTGCAATGAAAGGGATTGTTGCTCCGTCATCGAGCAACGCTATAGTCTTGTTCACCTTGTCGGGAGCAAATCCCAACTCTTTTGAAATTATATTTGCAAGCATAATCCTTATTTTTCACGAAGATAATACATTTTAATTACAAAAGCGGTTAATTAACATCTGTTAGCGCACAAAAATAGCATCAGTTACATTAATTATATGAGCAAATATTTTCCAAAATCAAACAAAATATCGTACTTTTGTGGAAATTATGTAGAAATGCAGGCAAGCATGTGGCACGCACCACGGGACAACTGCACAAATAACAAAAAATCACTAACTATAAAGATATGAATAGCAAGCAATTGATGAACAAGGCTGCAGACAATATCCGCATATTGACAGCAGCAATGGTAGAGAAAGCAAAATCGGGACACCCTGGCGGTGCAATGGGCGGTGCCGACTTTATCAATGTCCTCTACTCTGAGTTTTTGGTACACGACCCCGAGAATCCATTGTGGGAAGGCCGCGACCGTTTCTTCCTCGATCCCGGTCACATGTCACCAATGCTCTACTCAGTGCTTGCACTCTCAGACAAATACACCATGGACGAGCTCAAGCAGCTCCGTCAGTGGGGTAGCCCAACACCGGGACAC
>JAFNWA010000259.1 GCA_017383665.1 Bacteroidaceae bacterium
GGTCAAGTCCCTCAATCTTGTCATCAAGCGAGTCACGCGCCGAGATTATGATTACCCTATCCTCCTTGTCGAGTGCCTTTATCTGCTCAAGAAGCCTCAATCCGTTTCCATCAGGCAGCATTATATCAAGCAGAATACAGTCATAACTGTAGCCAGCAATCTTGTCACAGCCTTCGAAATATGTTGATGCCGTCTCCACAACATAACCTTCGCCAGTCAACGCGCGGTGCATAACTTCACGCAATGAATTGTCATCTTCTATAATAAGCAGTTTCATGGTCTCCGTTTTTGGCAAATATCGCACCCCTTTTTGAAAAGGATTTGAAATCAATCGTCAATAAGTTCAAAATCGAGCTGTTTCTTGTCAAGATTTGCACGGACAATGCGTACTCGTACCGGGTCGCCAATCGTGAACTTGCGTTTACGGCGTCGGCCAATTATGCAGTAGTTTGCATCGTCAAACTCATAGTAATCGTCCTGCAAGGTGCGCATAGGCACCATACCCTCACACTTGTTTTCGTTTATCTCGGCATAGAATCCCCACTCGGTGACACCGCTGATAACAGCATCGAACTCCTCGCCAATGTGCTCGCTCATGAATTCAACCTGTTTGTACTTAATACTTGCACGCTCGGCATTTGCAGCAACTTGCTCCTGCGCCGAACAATGCTCACACAGATCTTCATATTTGGGCTTGCTCACGGTACGGGCACCAAGTGTCAGATAGCGGTTCAAAAGACGGTGTACAAGCAAATCGGGATAACGGCGTATGGGCGAAGTGAAGTGTGTATAGTAACGGAAAGCAAGGCCATAGTGTCCGATATTCTCGGTAGAATACCTCGCTTTCTGCATTGTACGCAACGAAATCTGCTCTATCACATTCTGTTCCTTGCTACCGTGTACCTCCTTGAGCAATGTATTGAGGGCTGCGGCAGATGTTGTACGCCCGGTACTGCTCTTCATCTTGTAACCAAGTTTGCTTGCAAACTTGGAGAGCATTGAAATCTTCTCGGGGTTGGGTTCATCGTGTATGCGGTAAACGAATGTCTTTAATGGGGTTTCCGGGCTCTTGCGGCCAATCTTTTCTGCCACAGTGCGGTTGGCGAGTAGCATGAACTCCTCAATGAGCTGGTGCGACTCGTTACTCTCGCTGAAATAGACCGAGAGCGGTTTGCCTCTTTCATCGAGACGGAAATGAACTTGTGCCTGCTGGAAGTCAATAGCCCCGGCCTGGAAGCGTTTTTCGCGCATCTTCTGCGCAAGAGTGTTAAGAGTTTTTATCTCTTCGTAGTATAACCCCTCGCCCTTCTCAATAATCTCCTGCACCTCGTCATAACAGAAACGATGGTCACTGTTTATAACAGTGCGTGCAATGTCAAACTTCTTCACCTCGGCCTTTTCGTTCATGGTGAAGATTACCGAATAGGCAAGCTTGTCCTCGTGCGGACGCAACGAGCACAGGTCGTTGCAAAGACGCTCCGGGAGCATTGGAATGGTGCGGTCAACAAGATATATTGATGTGGCACGCTTGAATGCCTCTTTGTCTATTATACTACCTTCGGTTACATAGTGCGATACATCAGCTATGTGTACACCAACCTCCCACAATCCATCACCGGCGGGACGGATTGAGAGCGCATCGTCAAAATCCTTGGCATCTGCAGGGTCAATGGTGAGGGTTGTAACCGCACGGAAATCCTTGCGCGATGCAATCTCCTCGGCTGTAATGTCGGGCGACAACTGCTCGGCAGCCTGTTCAACTGCTGCCGGATAGGTATATGGCAAGCCATACTCGGCAAGTATGGCATTCATTTCGGTGTCATTATCACCGCTCTTGCCAAGAACATCAATGACCTTACCCACCGGGTTCTTGCTGTCAAGAGGCCACTCAAGGAGTTTTACGATGGCTTTGTCGCCACTCTTACCCCCCTTGAGCAAATCTTTTGGAATAAAAATATCGTTGGGCATAACACGATTCTCGGTAATGAGGAATGCGTAGTGCTTCTCTACCTGCAATTCTCCTACAAAGGTGTCGTGTGTACGCTTTATAATCTCAACCACCTCACCTTCTCTACCACGGCCACGACGCCTTGCAAAGAGCGCAACACGCACAATGTCATCGGTGAGCGCATGCGCTGAATTGCGTTCACTTATCAGCACCGGTTCACTATCATCATTGGGATAAAACTCATTATAACCATCTCTGTTACGCGAGAATGTACCAATAAGAATTGAGGAGTTATCGGCCAAACGGTATTTCCTGAACTCCGGTTCAAGCAGATAACCATCGAAAACCATGTCATCGAGTATCTGCACACACAGGGTTCTTGCCGATGTCGATGTGTAACCCAACTCCTTGAATATCTCCTTTGGACTTACAATACGATTGTCGTTGCGATTAAAAAAATCGACAAGCATATCAACAACTGCACCCTTATTCAAACGCCCTTTTCCCTTTGCTCCTTTCTTTGACATAATTCCAACTTTTTATTGTTGCTAAATTAACAATAAAAC
>JAFNWA010000260.1 GCA_017383665.1 Bacteroidaceae bacterium
ATTGATGACTAAAGCTATATCGTCGCCGTTCAAGTATAGATTGATAAATATTTTATTGTCTATAACATCACCGCTGAACATATTCATATATGCACGATCAATAAGGTTCAGAATAAAATTATTGATTGATCTTACAAAAGTGGAAGCAAAAATTAAAGAGATAAACAATATAATAAGAAACGAAAAATATATAGATTTAAATAAATGAAGAACTTTGAATTAAATACAATTGAAGAGGCACTTGAAGATTTCAGAGAGGGTAAATTCCTTATTGTTGTAGATGATGAGGATAGGGAGAATGAAGGCGATTTTATTATAGCTGCCGAAAAAATAACCCCAGATGCTGTAAACTTCATGCTAAAGAATGGCCGTGGAGTACTTTGTGCTCCAATTACAATGTCGCGTTGCAAAGAACTTGATCTTGCCCCGCAAGTGAGTTCAAACACCAGTCTGTTGGGCACTCCGTTCACTGTAACGATAGATAAGGTTGAAGGTTGTTCAACCGGTGTTTCGGCAACAGACCGTGCTGCAACAATCAGAGCTTTGGCAGACCCTGACAGTAAACCGGAAACATTTGCGCGTCCAGGACATATAAACCCACTTTATGCCCAGGACAACGGAGTGCTTCGCCGTGCAGGACACACTGAAGCAAGTATAGACCTGGCACGCCTAGCAGGCCTCTACCCCGCTGCTGCACTCATTGAGATTATGAATGAGGATGGAACTATGGCGCGCATGCCACAGTTGGTTGAGATTGCTAAAAAATATGATTTAAAAATAATATCAATTAAGGACCTTATTGAATTCAGACTCAAACAAGAGTCAATAGTTGAGAAGGGTGAAGAGGTTGACATGCCAACTGAATTCGGACATTTCCGTCTCATACCTTTCCGCCAAAACTCAAACGGTCTTGAGCATATAGCACTCATAAAGGGCGAATGGAAAGATGACGAACCAATACTTGTACGAGTTCATTCATCATGTATGACCGGTGATATATTCGGTTCACAACGCTGTGATTGCGGTTCGCAACTCCATGAAGCTATGAAACTCATTGATGAAACCGGTAAAGGTGTTATTGTATATCTTAACCAGGAAGGCCGTGGTATTGGACTTATGAACAAAATGCGTGCATATAAACTACAGGAAGAGGGTATGGACACTGTTGATGCAAACCTCTGTTTGGGTTTCAAGGCCGATGAAAGAGATTATGGAGTGGGTGCTGAAATATTGCGCAAGGTTGGTGTCCGTAATATGCGTCTTATAACCAACAACCCGGTTAAGAGAATTGGACTCGAGAGTTACGGACTTACAATAACCGAAATTGTTGGAATTGAAATTGAGCCAAACAATTACAACTCCCGTTACCTGCACACCAAAGCCGAGCGCATGGGACACACTCTCCATTTTTGTAAAAAAGAAGAAAACTAACAATTTAATAATATGAACAAATTATCAGATCGAGTAAACCGATTGGCACCATCGGCAACATTGGCTATGTCACAGAAAAGCCAGGAGTTGAAAGCACAGGGCGTAGATGTTATAAATATGAGTGTTGGAGAACCAGATTTCAATACTCCGGATGCTATTAAAACTGCTGCAAAGCAAGCTATTGATGATAACTGGTCTCGCTACTCTCCGGTTCCGGGTTATCCATCACTGCGCAAGGCTATTGTCGAGAAGTTAAAGAATGAGAATGGTCTTGAGTTCAAAGAGACACAGATTTCAGTATCTAATGGTGCAAAGCAGGCTGTATGTAATGCTATTATGGCTCTTGTAAATCCAGGCGATGAAGTTATTGTACCGGCTCCTTATTGGGTAAGTTACCCTGATATGGTAAAGCTGGCCGATGGTACACCTGTTATTGTAAGCGCAGGTATTGAGCAGAACTTCAAGATTACAGGTGCACAGCTTGAGGCTGCCATCACTCCAAAGACTAAGATGCTCATCCTTTGCTCGCCATCAAACCCAACCGGTTCTGTATATACAAAGGAAGAACTTAAGGAACTTGCCGATGTTCTTGCAAAATACCCACAGGTATTTGTTGTTGCCGATGAGATTTATGAGCACATAAGCTATGTTGGCAAACACGAGAGTATTGCACAGTTCGAAGAGATAAGAGAGCGTGTTATCATCATTAACGGTGTTTCAAAGGCATATGCAATGACAGGTTGGCGCATTGGTTACCTTGCTGCAGCCGAGTGGATTGTAAAGGGTTGTAACAAGCTTCAGGGACAGTACACCAGCGGACCTTGCTCTGTTTCACAGATGGCATCACTTGAGGCTTACACCGGTTCACAGGAACCTGTTGAGGAGATGCGCAAGGCATTCCAGCGTCGCCGCGACCTCATCGTCAAGCTTGCAAAGGAGATTCCCGGTCTTGAGGTGAATGTTCCCGAGGGTGCTTTCTATCTGTTCCCGAAATGCAGCTCATTCTATGGCAAGAGCTACAACGGAACAGTTATCAACAACAGTGACGACCTTGCAATGTACCTGTTGACCGAGGCTCATGTTGCTGCTGTTGGTGGAACATCGTTCGGTGCTCCTGAATGTTTCAGAATGAGCTACGCTACAAGCGACGAGAATATCGTTGAAGCTATCCGCCGTATCAAAGAAGCGCTTGCAAAGCTCGCTTGATACACATTTTATACATAAAAAGGGTGACCACAGGTTACCCTTTTTGTATTAACA
>JAFNWA010000261.1 GCA_017383665.1 Bacteroidaceae bacterium
GCTGATAGCCGCCCGGTACATTGGAATACGCCCAAACATTGCCCCATGCCTCAAAGCGGCTTAAAACATAAGGCCGGAATTTCAGAACGATCATTAAAGCAAAGGCTGCTGCGGTGCATAACAGCGCAATGCCAGCAAAGTTGCCGGAGCGCAGAAACGCAATCACAAGGAATGTAACAAAGAAAATCAGCGCAGCGCCAAAATCGCTGATGAGGACAAGGCATCCGCCGATCATTCCCGTATAAAGGATGAACAGCGTCAGGTTTCTGCGGGTCACGATGCGATCCAATCTCGTCAAATGCATCCTGCTGAAGCACAACAAAGTCAATGAGCTCAGACTTCCAGAATGTAACATGGTAGTCAACGGGTACACCGTCGTCACCAAGGATATTGATCTGCTCGGCAATCTCCTTACCGCGCTGCAAGCGTGTCTTTGCCTCATTTACCATTGGCAACCAACCATCACCGATGCGGCCTGTAATATAGTTCTCAAACTCAGGATATTCAATATATTTTGAGTATGAGTCGATAGGGTTCACTGCCGGATAGCGTTTCTTGTCGGCACGCTCCTGCTCAAGAGCATAGAAACAGCGTGCAACCTTCTTGGTATTCTCGGTAACAGGTTCCTTGAGGTTACCGCCGGCAGGTGATACCGTTCCGATGAAAGTAATTGAGCCGGCCTCGCCATTGTTGAGATATACATAACCTGCACGGCTGTAGAAGTTGGCAATGATTGATGAGATATCCATTGGGAAGGCATCGGGACCGGGAAGTTCCTCCATGCGGTTAGACATCTCGCGGAGTGCCTGTGCCCAACGCGATGTCGAGTCGGCCATGAGCAGTACGCGAAGACCCATTGCACGGTAATACTCGGCAATTGTCATTGCGGTATATACAGATGCCTCACGGGCGGCAACAGGCATGTTTGAGGTATTTGCGATAATGATTGTACGCTCCATGAGCTTACGGCCTGTATGCGGGTCGATGAGTTCGGGGAACTCGGTAAAGATTTCCACAACCTCGTTGGCACGCTCACCACAAGCTGCGATGATAACGATGTCGGCCTCGGCCTGCTTTGAAATGGCGTGCTGAAGCACAGTCTTTCCTGTACCGAAAGGACCGGGGATAAAACCTGTACCACCCTCAACGATTGGGTTAAGGGTATCAATTGTACGCACACCGGTCTCAAGGAGCTTGAATGGACGGGGTTTCTCCTTGTAATCGCTCATGGCAACACGCACCGGCCATTTCTGAATCATATTGAGTTCTCTCTCTTCACCCTCGGCATTAGCAATGACAGCAATAGTATCTGTAATCTTATAGTCGCCCTCGGCTGCTACAGACTTAACAGTCCACTTACCCTCAATACCAAATGGCGCCATGATTTTCAACTGTTGGTGGTTCTCCTCGACCTTACCAAGCCAAGCTGCCGCCTCAACGACATCACCGACTTTTACAATTGGTTCGAAGTGCCAAATCTTCTCCTCGTCGAGGGGATTGGTATAGTCACCACGCTTGAGGAACACGCCCTCCATCTTGTCGAGGTCGTTCTGCAGACCGTCGTAGTTCTTTGACAACATACCCGGTGCGAGCGAAACCTCTAGCATGTGCCCTGTAAATTCCGCCTCTTCACCAATCTTCAAACGGCGTGTGCTCTCGAAAACCTGAACATACACCTTGGCACCGTTTATTTTGATGACCTCTGCCATCAGACGGTCGCCGCCGGTCTTTATATAGCAAATCTCATTCTGTGCTACCGGGCCGTCAACAGCCAAGAGCACCATATTTGCTATAACACCGGTTACTTTTCCTTTTGTAGCCATATTTATATTTTATTTATTTTCTTTATTACAACTCAAAGGACTGACTATCCATACCCGATTTCAGTTCTGCAATCATCTCATTATAGCGTTTCATACCCTCATCGGCATCAAGTGAAGCCCAACGCTCAACAATAATAAGTTTCTGCAGAAATACAAATAGACGCTCAACTGTAAAATAGTTGAACACAGAATTATCGTCGAGCCAACGCCAACGCAACTCATCGAGCTGGTGTTCGCGCTCCTGTAACTTAGCATTCTCGCTCATGCGTTGCACTGCCTCAAAATAATCAAGCGCGCCCGAGAGTTCGAAGTCGCGTGCCGAAGAGGTGCGCAAAGCCTCAGCAACCTCATCGTCGCCAATGACAACATCGGCAATATTCATTCTGTACTTGCGTGCAGTGAAAGCGACAAGTATATTGTTTACATTGCGGTTGAATGCGAACCATGCTGCAACAAACTTGTTTGAAGAGGCTGTTGCATAGTCATAGTAATATGCACTCAGCACATCGTTCCAGATGATATTCTCGTTGCTTTCGTTGGCAATGTAATAATCGAAAAAGCGGTAC
>JAFNWA010000262.1 GCA_017383665.1 Bacteroidaceae bacterium
CTTTTTATTATTCCAACAACTGCGCTGCCATTTTGTTTGCGTGTCTTTGCCGTTTCGGTTTAAAAATGTATCTTCGCGGTATAATTATATAGTATGGAGAATTTACTGGAACTGTTGAAACAAAGACGCACTTCGCGCGTGTTTACCGATGAACTTATAGATAAGGATACTGTATGCAACCTTATGAAGGCGGTGCTTATGTCGCCGTCGGGGCGCAGGATAAATCCTTGGGAGTTTATCCTTGTTGAGGACAAGGCTGTGCTTAAGGCGTTGTCACAGGTAAAGGAGCACGGTGCCGGGTTGCTCGAGGGTGCGGCAATGGCAGTGGTGGTGCTTGGCGATACCACAAAAACCGATGTGTGGATTGAGGATTGCTCCATTGCGACAATAATACTGCAACTTGCAGCCGAGGAGTATGGCTTGGGTAGCTGTTGGGTGCAAATGCGTCTCCGCAAGGATGCCGATGGCAATTTTGCCGAGGATAATGTGCGTGCGTTGTTGAATGTCCCGTCGCATTATGCCGTGCTCTCGATTGTAGGTCTTGGACACAAGGCTCGCGAGACGCAACCTTTTAACGATGAGAACTTGCAGTGGGATAAAGTGCATATAGGAGGCTTTGGAAATGAGTGATAGAATAGTGCTCGTTGGTGCCGGCAATATGGCAACAGCAATAGCATGCTCTTTAAAGGAGGGTGGCAATGCACCTGTGGCGGTGTGGAGCCGTACCCTTGAGTCGGCTGCGTTGCTTGGTGATAGGGTGGGGTGCGCCTTTACTGACGATCTTGCTTCATTGCCGGCTGCCGACATTATTATAATATCCGTTGCCGACAATGCTTTGCGCGATGTGGCAGCTGCGGTGGCTCACTCTTTCCCGGACGCACTGCTGTTGCACACTGCCGGAAGCATTTCAATGGATGCTCTGCGCGAGGCCGGTGCAACAAAATATGGCGTTCTCTATCCAATGCAGACTGTGAACAAGAACAGTCCTGTATCGCTCAAGAATATTACAACCTTTATTGAAGCTTGTAATGATACTATAACTGAACAGGTGAAGAATATTGCAACATTAGTAAGTGACAAGGTCGTCTATGCAACCAGTGAACAACGCTGTTCCTTGCATGTGGCAGCAGTTTTTGCCTGCAACTTTCCAAATGCGGTATATAACATGGCTTATGAACTCATGCAACGCAATGGCTTGCCTTTCGATGCCATGTTGCCGCTCATTGATGAGGCTGCACGCAAGGTGCATCGCATGTCGCCCCTTGAAGCGCAGACAGGTCCTGCGCGCCGCGGTGACAACAATGTGATGAACGCTCACAAGTCAATGCTTGATGATGAACTTGCCAATATATATGAGACCTTGAGCAATTATATAATGAAAAGAAACAGATAATTATGATAAACTACGATCTTAAAAAAATAAAGGCACTCATCTTTGATGTTGATGGTGTGCTTAGTCGAGAGACAATCTCGATGTACCCAAGTGGCGAACCAATGCGCACCGTGAATATAAAGGACGGCTATGCCTTGCAACTTGCCGTTAAAGCCGGTTTCCATGTTGCCATAATTACAGGCGCGCGCACCGAGGCAGTCAAAGTGCGCTACCATGGTCTTGGTATTAAAGATGTATATACCGGTGCATCAATAAAAAAAGATTGTCTCGAAGAACTCATGCTCATGTACGAGCTCTCTCCCGAGGACATTCTTTATATGGGCGATGACATACCCGACTACGAGGTTATGCAGATTGTGGGTCTTCCCGTTTGCCCAGCCGATGCTGCTGTCGAGATTAAACAGCTTTCCAAATACATATCTCCCATTTGTGGTGGTGAAGGTTGTGGTCGCGATGTTATTGAGCAGGTGATGCGTGCGCAAGGGAAGTGGATGGATGAAGCGAATGCGTTTGGCTGGTAATTTTATTTTGCTTAATTAAAAAGGCGATAACTGCGTTACGCTTGTTTTTGTCAATGGTCATTTAGGTCTACTAAACTCCCATTCCCAAAAACTTCGCAAGCCTTGTTCTCCCCTTTTTACTTAAAGCAAAAGCAAGCCTTGCAC
>JAFNWA010000263.1 GCA_017383665.1 Bacteroidaceae bacterium
AAAGCCACAAGATTCAACGGAGCACCACCAGCATCGTACATATTTGGCGTTGCCGCCACCTCATATTCAAGGGGCGAATTACCGGCAACCGATATTATGCGGTAGAAAACCGGCGAGTTGGCATCAGGAGTAAATTCCACCGGAAGAGGCGTAGCCAAAGCACGGCGCAGGGTATCGGCCATCAGTTGCAGTTCGGCAGTACAATTCTCAAGTTGCGTTGCACCTGATGCACTCTCCAGCACTCTCTCGGCCTTGGCAAGAAGTACCCTTGCATCATCGGCATACAGCGGTAGCCATGTGCCTTCGGGGTCAGCACTGTCAATTCTTTTCAACCCGAACTCCGAGATACAGAAGAAGTATTGCCCGTTATACTGCAAGTGGGACGACGGACAGTTGTGCGAAGAGACAAAGCAAGCCGACTCCGTTACCGTAAAGCGCAGATAGCGGTAAGCCTTTCCACATGATATGGTATCCGATACATACTTCTCTTTTATTGCCGATGTTGCAGCGTCACCCACACGCAACATTACATCCACAATAGAGCCGTCGGTGTCGGCAATCGTACCACCGAAGTTAGCGTTGTTGTCACCCTTGGGGTCAACGCTGTTCCAATCGACCTTATAACGCATACGATATACACCCGGAACCGTTGGTGCGACAAATGCAGGCGGGTTGAGTGCATTGCGTCCATCGCCCGAGACATAGTTACCAAGGCTGTTCAGTCCGTTATTCTCATTGGTTTCGCTTCCATAGAAAGAGTATGCGACAATATCGCCACGCGGAATACCACTCTCAAGGTTTGTCTCAAAGCCATTCTTGTCGGCATCTATATATATATATCCATTCATCCAGCTCCAATTTCCATCAGTTACAAACGATGCTGTCACCGTTTCGCCCGGGAGGACATTGAACACCGTTGTTGCAGTCATGTCATTGTAGAGACGGTCTGGATTTGCCAAATCGACCGCCTGCATGCCACATCCGGGACTATGGAGTTTGATAGATGAAATCTTGCGTCCCTTCTTCACCACATCGGCAAAGTTAGAGTTCAGCGAGTAGTCGGCATTACTTCCGGCACCGTCACCTGCCAGTTCCTGCCTGCCGAGCGATATAATTGTCTCAAAGCCGACACCGTCGTTGCTGCCCGAAACCACAAGCCCGGTGGGCATTGCATGGGGCAATCCATCACGGAGCGAGTAATTGAAACAGAAATCGGACACAGAATTGCCACTACCCATATCTACCTGCAGGAAGTGTTGCTCGGCAACAGGCGTACCACCCCATCGGCTATGGAAATATGTTCCCGTAGAGCCATCGAGCAACGCCGGCAATCCGCCGCCATCCTTTGCTGCACCACCGGCATTATGCTCGGCATTCGATGATATATAATATGGTGCCGATTGGTCGCTGCATTGCAGGGGAAGATTCCCGGCAGCAGCGTTGCCTGTGAGAGAAGCACTCATCTCGTTCATCACGGCAATCAATGCCAGGCGGGCACTCTTGAGCTGTGTATCGTTACCCATGTCATACACCTTTTTCAAAGTGAGATAGTGTGTATAGAGCTCGGCGTACATGCTCACATACTCATTGTACGACGCATTGCCCATAGCCTGTGCATTACCGACAGAACGGCAAGCGGCAACGAGTTCCTGCAGTTCTACAAGACCTGCATATTTTTCACCAATTCCACTCACCGACGCATTGCTGCCGAACGACGCGCCTGTAGAAATTTCCTCAACAAGCCACTTCACACCCTGCAGCATCGACTCCATATCTAAACGGGCATCATCGGCATCACTGAGCACAGCAAGCCTGATGTTCCAGTGAGAAGCCTCGGCATCCTTGTTCCACCCTACTACATTCTTTGCAGCATCAAGGTGCAGATAATGTGACGCGCCACCAAGCGCAATACTCCAGTCGTCGCACATCTCAATGCGGAACACGCCGGCCGATGATGTAGAAGACTCACTTGCATAGACCTGACGGCTTGCCGCATTGAGCACCCCGATGTAACGGTTGTTGCTGCGGTTCTTTATGTAATATGAGCCTGCGCCGGTTGCCTTCTCGAACACCCAGCACGCCACATCGCCATAGGGCACGGTCTTTGCATCAACCTCGTTGTTGCTGCCAAGATACATATAGTACCCTTGATACATGATGTTATCGAGCATATACGCGGCTCCATCATTGATACCTATGCGGGCTTTGTCGCCCAACTGCTCAAGCGCAGCTATTTCGGCTGTGAGCTTGTCGATGTATTCCATATACTCCGACGCCACCCTATTGTCATGGACAGCAACGGCCTTGTCATACACCAACATCAGTCCCTGTGTATATATCGGGTTGTAATACCCTACTCTCTTATACGATGTATCTACAGACTTCTTTATCTCGTTCACCTTGTCAATCATAGACTTGAGCATCACCCTCTTGGCCTCGTCGCCGGTGGCTTCGCTCACATTCTTTGCAATGACAACCGACTGGTCGGCACCAATGACCTTTATCTTGCATGCACCACTCTTTATGGCATCCATTGTCGCAGCATCTACATTCAGTTGCACATCGTTATAGAAAGCATGCAATCCTCCCGACCACTCAAGAATCACACCCACGGCACCGCTGCCGCCGGCGACTTTAACCACATTGTCACTCTCCTGCACCCACACGAACTCACCGCTTGCAGGCTGCGGATTGATGTAATCGGTATATTGTCCCATGCTGCCGGTATTCAGTGCGGTACTTATCCATGTCTTGCTGTGCGAGGGATATTTTTTACTCTTGACATCACCAATGCGGTCCTCAATGAAAAGAATGGAATAGTTCTTCCTGTAGCCATAACCGGCAACCTCGTTCTTGGCTGCATTGATGTCGTTCTGCTGGCTCACCACATTATAGTCATAATAATCGGTTATTGCGGTCTTTGAAAAAGGCACGAAGAAGCCCCATGCCTCAAAGAACGGTGTCAAATCCTCCCCGGCGGCACGGCAGGCATATTTGTAGAACTTGAGCGACTCGCCCGAGGTATATACATCGCCCGATGTAGCCTCACGAATAGCCATTGGGTCATTGCGCAGATACTCGAAAAGTTTGGGATAGAAGTTCTTGTTCCTGCCTGCGGCGTGGTAGTAGAGCCACAACTGATAGAACATTCTCATTCTTGAATCGGAATCACGGAAGTGCCATGCTGTACCTTTGCGATGAGCAGCATTGTTGTCGGCAATAGTACCGCCGCGCGTGTGGAAGTAATCCTGATAGAAAATTGCGACATTGGAGAAGAGGTTGTTGCTGACCTCGGTGGTACCCACCATGTTTATGGCATTCTGGTTAGAGTGTCCGAATTCGTGTGCACAGACCCATATATAACTGGAGCGTTCCATATCATCGCCACGGAGCATACCCTCGCCGTGTGCAAACTGTATGCGGAAAGGCATCTGTGTATATGCACCGATTGTGGGCAACGAGTGTACAAGCTGACGATTGTTGAAGGAGCGCGAGAAGTCCGATGTATATGTGTGCAGCCCCAACGGGTCGGCAGCCATCTCTGCAGCCGATGAAACACCCATCACCATGTGCTGTGTAGCACCTATCAAGTCCCACATATCAAGTGCGCGGTCAATGGACGATGCGCTGTTGTTCCTGAACACGGTCTCCCAACTGGTGCGATAGACAAACTTGCCGCCAAGGACATCATAATACTCAAGGCCGAGTTTAGAGGCATTGCTGCTGAGTTCGCTGTATCTTGCAGCATCATTCATGGAGCGGTCATACATACCATTGATGCTTCCGCCCTCGATGTGAACCTCAATATCGGGGTAGTTTGTCAATGGAAAACTGCTGCTCTGGCTGTTCACGGCATAGATGAGATAGAGCATTGTCTTGTCGCCGTAGAAAGGCACGACATTCAGGCCGGTGGTAAGCTGCACAGGGTTGCTTCCTGCGATGGTAGTCAAATAGTCCTTGCTGTTGTGGTTCAACCCGGCAAGGTAAAGTGCTGCACCCTGGTTTATACTCCCCTTTACCATTATATATAACATATTCATGTCGCCGGCATAAATACCTGTAGGGTTGTTCATATTGGAGTATGCACCCACCTTCACCACCTTGCTTATCTCCTCGGCAACCGAATGTGGCTCAATTGTCTGCACTCTGAAACGCTTTGCTGTGGAGCTTGTCCATGAGACACTGCCGTTGTCCTTGTTTGTCTCGGCCCAATTATCGTTGCAAACCTTTAGAGCCATTTCCTTAAGTTCTGCCGGCAAGGCTTGATAGGCCGATGATGCAAGCAACGCACTCTGCGTTTTGTATGCACTGCGCAACTCGGTGCAGAGATTATCGGTAAACAGAGTATTCAGGTAACCTTGGAACTCATCCTTGCGGTTTGCCATATTCTCGAAATCGGCAAGTTTATTCCACTGCGCCTGGACATCAACACCCGACACCAGTTCAATGCTCCACAGTGATGCATCGGCCGAGCCCATCCAGCTCACGCAACTCCCCTCGGTATTACTATGAAGCTTATCGTAGTAGTAATCCGTGTTTCCCGTCTTCTTGTTCTCGGCACCAAGTGTATAATATCCATCCCTGCTACACTCCCACAGGTCGGTTGTGAAATAGGTGCTCTCGCCATCGTGACTACCGGTATAAGAGCCGGCATTCTTGACTGTACCCCACGGAGTTGATGAGTTGTTGTTGCCCTGCAGATAGTGTCCGTTACCCAAGTTGCGCAACCTCACCTTGTAACCGACCGGGATGGCATTGTAATAGCGGTCCTCGACATACCATAACTGAGAATAATCGGTAGCATCGCGGTCGGTGCATCCAACCAACCTGGCATTGGCAGCAGCAACCTTGCCTGAACTCCTGTTCACAAGCCTTACAACAGTCCCCTTGGAAAACTGGGCATCGGCCGGCTGAACGAAACAAAGCAGAGAAAACAAAACCGCAAGAATAGTTAAATGTATTTTCATAGACATCATGTATTTAGTTGTAATAATTGTTTCCATGCGCACACAGACGCATAAAAAAAGAAACACATGCAAACTTAATATTTTTTCATGTTTTATCATACTTTTTACACATTTTTTATCTATCTTTGCAAAGCAAACAAAACAACATTAGACTATGGGCTTTCTTCAGAATTTCAAAGCCTTCGCAATGAAGAGCAATGTAATCGGTGCCATCACCGGTGAAGAGAGACAGCGCACATAAACGAGAGTGAAACCATGCGGTTTTCACTCTCATTTTTTTTAGTTTAGCAAACAAACATTAGCAACTTTGCTATTGTAA
>JAFNWA010000022.1 GCA_017383665.1 Bacteroidaceae bacterium
GCTTCTAAAAGGACAGTTCGATGTGATCTGTCCTTATTATTCAAATGAAAAGTCCTTTTGGCTGTTCAAACCTCTTTGTCCTTTATTTCATCTCTACCTCTATGACGCATGGGAATGCATAACTGCGATCATTCCGCTTGTTCAAGGTGTTGTATAAGTTCGCAATAGTGCGGCGTGGTTTGATACGCGCGAGTTTCTTGCCGTTATGGTATATGGTGACTTTCTTGTCAAGATCGACAAGATGATCGTTGAGGTAAATGGTGAGTCTTGTGTAGTCACATTTATCAATGTATATATTATTGCCGTCGATGTTTGCAATCACTGTTTTGCCTTGTTCAATCTCGTCGCTTGGGGCGCTGAGCCAGTAGAAATGCTTGCGTGTGACGAACTCCTGTCGCCATACTATTTCCTTAGGGTAAGGGTTACGGCGATACTGCGCCATCCAACCGAGTGCTGCGGCATCCACACAATCCATCCAATGACCTTTCCCCTCGATAATGTTGTTGCTGTGTATGTACTTGCCGGGATGTGCAGCACTGAGAGAGTCCATTATTTGCCCTTTCTCCTTGGCAAGAATGTTGCGGTCGTAGTAGTGATCATGTTCGCCCATCCATATCATGTACGGGGTGTTCATGAGGTTTATCTGCTCTGCTTCACCGGGATGGCCAGCCATCATTGATGCTGCTGCCCATTTGTCGGCCATACGAGGGGCAAGACGCCACACTCCATCACCGCCTGCTGAATAACCTAGTAGATAAACTTTATTGGGGTTTACACCTTCGAATACAACACACGCTCTGATGACATCCTCTAGCAGTTCATCGAGTCCCTTGCGATGCCACAAATCGGATGTGTTCCATGGTGCGCGCGGGGCAATATATACACCCTCAGTTGGTTCGTATAGGTATATCTGGTTCATCCACTGTTCGTCGTTCACCTCCTTGGGGCAATGTCCGCCACCGTGCATTGATATATAGAGACTGCGCCCGTCCTCGGGGGCTTTGCCGAATACACGACAGGCACACGCAAGTTTGATGGAGTCATTGGCAATGGTCAGGCGCTGCCATTGTCTGCCAAGTTCCTCTGCACTCTTTTTGAGCCAGAGCGAGTCTATGATATATGAGGCTTCGAGGCAATCGCTCCTGTTGAGTTTCTTGTTGGCGAATTCCTGTTCTGTAAGTTCGCCTTGTGGTTCTGCCAACCATCTCTTGAACTTGTTTATCTGTGCATTTGAGATGCAAGGGGCAATAAACAACAATGCCGCAATGGCGGCAATTGTTGCTATGATGTTCTTTCTATTCATTATTTTATGACATTATTTGGCTCAGCAGCATTGATATTATCATGTAGAATGTCATTCCGCTGAGGTCGTTTATAATTTGTATGAATGGTCCCGTGGCTACCGCCGGGTTTATGTTTATTCTCTCAAGCACCATTGGTATGAATGTTCCGAATGCGGACGCAAACATCACTACGACAAATAGGCTGAGCGGAACGGAGAGACTTACAATGTCTGTCGGGCCATATACAAAGAAATTGTACATATAGACCATGAGTGACAATATTGTGGCATTTATGATAGCTACAACCATTTCCTTCAATATGTGCCTGAAGATGTGCTGTGAGTTGAGTGAGTTGTTTGCAAGGCCTTGTACAGCAATGGCTGATGACTGTGTTCCCACATTACCGCCCATACCGGCAAGTAGTGGAATGAAAAGTGCCATTTCGGGGTGGTTGCCAAGTGTGTTTGTAAAGCAGTTCAGCAACAGTGAAGAACCGATACCACCAAGCATTCCTATGATGAGCCATGGAAGGCGTGCCTTGGTCTGTACAAAGATGCTGTCGCTTGTCTCGACATCCTGGGTAAGACCGGCGGTGAGTTGCTGGTCGTGCTCAGTCTGTTCACGAACTTCGTCCATGATATCATCGACAGTAATCTGTCCTACAAGACGGTTTATTTTATCTACAACCGGTATTGCAACAAGGTTATATTTTTCAATGAGCATTGTAACCTCGTCAAGTGGAGTGTCCACATCAACGCTGATTACTTTAGTGTCCATTACATGTTTTACCTTTGAAACCGATGGGCTGGTAATCATCTTTTTGAGTGGGAACAGACCACACAGACGCTCGTCATCATCAAC
>JAFNWA010000264.1 GCA_017383665.1 Bacteroidaceae bacterium
TATTCTCCAGACGCACCATCATTGAAAGACGCCATTGGTATATTCGGTGGCGGCTGTACAGGCGAGGTAGTTTCTCCAAACGGACTTGTTTTAACTAACCACCACTGTGGTTTCAGTTTTATTCAACAGTTGAGCACTGTTGAGCACAACTACCTGCACAATGGTTTCTGGAGCCAGAGCTACGAGGAGGAGTTGCCTTGTAACGGCATTGCATTCACCTTTGTTAAGGAGATTAAAGATGTTACAGATGAAGTTGAAAACAGAGTAAAGAGTGGTAAAATTACAGCAGACGAAGCATTCAACAGCGACGCACTAAATGTAATTGCAAAGGAACTGTTTGATGCAGAAGAGATTGAAGGTAAAGAGCACATGTACCCACAGTTGCTTCCCTACTTCGAGGGTAACAAGTACTACCTCGTGTATTACAAGAAATATACAGATGTACGCCTTGTCGCAACACCCCCCAATTCAATCGGCAAGTTTGGTGGCGAAACAGACAACTGGATGTGGCCACGCCACACCGGCGACTTCTCTGTATTCCGCATCTATGGCGACAAGAACGGAAATCCAGCTGCATACAGCAAGGAGAATGTACCTTTGAGCACTCCTAAATTCTTGAGCATTTCACTCGCAGGCTTTGAGCCAAACGACTATGCAATGATCATGGGTTTCCCCGGCAGCACTTCACGCTACCTCACCGGTGACGAGGTCAAGCAGAGAATGTTCCAAGAGAATGAGCCACGCATTGCAATGCGTGATGTTACTTTGAACATAATCCGTGAGGAGATGGCAAAGAGCGAAGACATCGCAATCAGATATGCCAACAAGCAGGCACGCATCAGCAACTATTGGAAGAACTCTATAGGCATGAACAAAGCGATTGTTGACAACAAGGTTGTTGAAACAAAACTTGCCAAGGAGACAGCTTTCAAGACTTGGGCAAAGCAGAACGGCAAGAATGAGTATGTTGATGTGGTTGAGAAAATCAACGCTTGCGTTGAGCAGGCAAACCGCACAACCTACCTCACAACACTTGCGACAGAGCTCATCAGTTGTGTTGAGTTCATACAGCGCAACATCTATGAGGAGGCAAACATGTTCAATGATCCAAAACTAACACAGGATCAGATGAACGCCTTCTACGGTTGGCTCCACAACCGCGACTATGACCATGAGATTGACCGTCGCATTGCCAAGGAGGTTCTCCCACTCTACTTCAGCCTTACACAGCCCGAGGAGCGAGACGCTTACCTCAACGAGATGTATGCAAAATACAAGGGCAACCTCGAGAAGTATATTGACGATGTCTATAACAAGTCAATCCTTGCAAACAAGAAGAATTTCGATCGTTTCATGAAGAAACCATCGGCAAAGAAGTTCGAGAAAGACCCTGCAATGCTTTTGCGTGCGGCAGTTTTCAGGACATACAGAGCGTTGTCAGCAAAGAATGGAGAGCTTGCAAAGGTAATCAACCCACTCCACAAAACATACCTCAAAGGCTTAATGGAGATGACAAACGGTCCTGTATATCCAGATGCAAACTTTACAATGCGTCTTACATACGGCAATGTCAAACCTTACAGCCCTAAAGACGGTGTCACCTACAACTACTATACAACCCTTAAAGGTGTGATGGAGAAGGAAGACCCGACAAGCAGCGAGTTCATTGTTCCTGCACGCTTGAAGGAACTTTATGAAACAAAAGATTTTGGACAGTATGCATTGCCTAACGGTGAGATGCCTGTTGCGTTCCTTACGACCAATGACATTACAGGCGGTAACAGCGGTAGTGGTGTTTTGAACGCACGCGGCGAACTCATCGGTCTTGCATTCGACGGTAACTGGGAGTCGCTCAGCGGCGACATCAACTTCGATGACAATCTGCAGCGTTGTATCAATGTTGACATCCGCTATGTACTCTTCGTTATCGACAAGCTCGGTAACTGCAAACGCCTCATCGACGAGATGAATATCGTTAAGTAATATTGAACATTACATATACAAATCAGAACAGGCTGCCCACGGGCAGCCTGTTCATTTATACCGTAAAGTGTAGCACACAGCACACATTTGCATCACATTGGCACAAAAGACATCCGGGCTGTTTCTGAAACAGCCCGGATCATTTAGTTTAAAATTCTATTCTTACTTCTTGAAGTAGCGGTTGAACAAGCCCTCGAAACCTTTGCCGTGACGAGCCTCGTCCTTTGCCATCTCGTGTACGGTGTCGTGGATTGCATCAAGGTCGAGCTGCTTTGCACGCTTGGCTATGCGGTACTTGTCGCTGTTGGCCTCGGCCTCGGCATTCATGCGCTTCTCCAGGTTGGTCTTTGTATCCCATACGCAGTCACCAAGGAGCTCGGCGAACTTTGCTGCATGCTCTGCCTCTTCCCATGCGTAACGCTTGAAAGCCTCGGCAATCTCGGGATAGCCCTCGCGGTCGGCCTGGCGGCTCATTGCAAGATACATGCCCACCTCGGTGCACTCACCGATGAAGTGGTTGTTCAAATCCTTTATCATCTCATCGTCGCAACCCTTTGCCACGCCTATCACATGCTCCTGAACAAACTGGATGGGGCCTTCCTGCAACTCGTTGAACTTGTTTGAGGGGACCTTGCA
>JAFNWA010000023.1 GCA_017383665.1 Bacteroidaceae bacterium
AGTCCTTTTCAAAAGGATACCCAAATACCTACTTGCGAAGAGGAACCAGATAATAATGGTTCTCTTTGTATCAATCTTTGCTGTTGTCTTCATCAATGTCTTTAAGCCATTCGGTTCGGGCAAGTGGATGATTGACGAGAAAGAGATTGCATCTACAAAATATCTATTATGGTCCACAATCCTTGTATTTATCGGCATGACAGTGGTTGCCATCAGCAGGGTGATAATGTATAACTATTCACGCAACCCAAGACACAGCATCACATATTTAAAGTATGCCATTTGGGTATTCATCGAATTGCTTCTGCTATCCGGTGCCTTCACTGTACTCGCACTCATTGTCAGCAAAAACCTGAACTTGACAAGCAACGATCCATTGGAGATATACAAAGCTGCCATGCAGAACACCTTTTTCATCATCGGTATCCCCTATTTCATCTGCATCTTCTATTTCTCATATCAGGAGCGTTCGGCAAAGCTCAAGGAACTGATGAACGAAAATATCGGTTTTAAATCGAGCAACCTCATATCAATACGGGATTCACGCGGCGTGTTACAGTTGTCTGTAGCGAAAGAGAACCTGCTCTACATTGAGTCTGCCGACAACTATATTTGCATCTGGTACAAAAAGAACGACACTTTGAAGAAGCAGTTGATGCACATAACGATGAAGGATGTAAGCGAACAGTTGGCCGAGACCAGTGTAGTGCGCTGTCATCGCTCATACATGATAAACCTTGACCTTGTCAAGGTCATGCGCCGCGAAAAGGGGAACCTGTTCCTTGAACTCGGTGAAACCGGCGTGAGAGAAATACCCATTTCAAAAACCTATGGCGAAGCGGTTCTGCGCCGTCTTGTGCCAATATCATAACAACACATTACACGATGAAGAAAATTGCAATTTTAGCATCGGGCAGCGGCTCAAATGCCGAGAACATTGCCAACTATTTCAAAGGGAGCGACTACGCCCAAGTATCATTCATCATTGCCAACAACCCACAGGCCTATGTCCTTGAGCGTGCCAAGAAGTTGGGCATTGAGGCAGCCGTAGTGAGCAAGGCCGAGTTTATGGAGGCCGACGGCGTTATCGCAATGCTCCGTGAGCGCGACATCGATTTCGTTGTGCTCGCAGGCTTTCTGTTGCTCGTTCCACAAAAACTCATTGCAGCCTACCCAGGCCGCATCGTCAACATCCACCCCGCGTTGCTCCCCAAGCACGGCGGCAAGGGGATGTATGGAGACAGGGTACACAAGGCTGTTGTTGAGAGCGGCGACACCGAGAGTGGCATTACCATCCACCTGATTGATGAGCACTACGACAAGGGCACCACATTCTTCCAGGCAAAATGTCCCGTACTGCCAACCGACACCCCAGACGATGTCGCTGCAAAAGTACACGCTCTGGAGTATGAGCACTTCCCTCATGTAATTGAAGAGATACTCCACAGCCTCGACTAAAAAAGGTGAGAACTGAAAACTGAAAACTGAAAGGTGAAAACTTGTGCCAACGAGTGAAACGCAAAGCTTGCTTTAGCGTTTTACAGCGAGTGCAGCCAAGTTTCAAGCGCAC
>JAFNWA010000265.1 GCA_017383665.1 Bacteroidaceae bacterium
ATGAGCGCGTATGGCGTTCATGTCGGTATATATGCCGTATCCTTGCTGGATGTTGTAGTCGGCAAGTGTTACTCGCTTCCATTTTGCCAAAGAGTGTACAACCTCTGCTACAGCTCCGTTCATATCCTGTATGGGGAAACTTACTGCATGTTCATATCCGTTCAAGTCGTCGTTCAGTCCAGTCCCCTGCAAAACGAAGAGTGGGGCTGTCACGCGTCGTAAGCGGAGCGATGCCGAGAGATTGAGCTGGAATGTCTCCTTTATCTGCTTGATGGCCAGTTCTGTCTGTTTGAGATCAAGCAACGGTGTGTATTCTTGAGGTAATTGGTATAATTTCATGATTGTGTTGACAAATTGTTATGGTACTCTCCTCTTTTGTTATACTTTTTGAATGTTATTTTGGTTTTTGCTTTCTTGATTTTGACAAAGATAGCGAAATTGTTTTTAAAATGCTAATATTTTTGCATGAAACGGTTTCTCTTCTAGTATTTTCTTTTTAATCTATCTTTTTTGTCAATTATGCAATTGTATCTTTATAAATTATTGCTATCTTCGCAGTCGCAATTGAATGGCCCTGTAGCTTAGCTGAATAGAGCATTAGATTCCGGTTCTGAAGGTCGTGGGTTTGAATCCCACCGGGGTCACGGATTTTATTTCTGTATAAACAAGATATGCGGCTCACGCCGCATATCTTGTTTGTTATTTTCTTTCATCCTGTGACCTTAGCTTTTTTTCTATGATTTTGGATACTACATATACCTGATAGTTTGCGTCCATATATGCTCTGATCAACCCTCGTTTGCCTCGCAATATTTCTCCTTTTATTATGTAAGTGCGGAAGAAGCGCCAGAGTGGGCGGTAGAACAGTGCCCAACAGCCGTAGTTCTTGTGCATCTTTTTTACAACCTCATTGTCGCTGTATATATTGGCTTTGTTTACAATCTGGTATATTGTTTCATCGGCAAGATGAAGCATCTTGTATTTGCTGGGCGCCTTATCTACCGGACCATCTATTCGGGGAACGGAGTGTATTGTATGTGGCCAATCTACCTTGTCGCGTTTCATGAAACGCAACTGGTAGTCATTTGAGGATTTCTTGCTTGAATATCGTCCCAGAAACATATTGAGTCGCGAGATGAATATACCAGTAGGGCAGTCGGGAGATTTGATTATGTCGTACAGGTACTGACGCAATTCGGGCGTGATAATCTCGTCTGCATCTACTACCAACACCCACTCATTGCTTGCCTGTTGTATTGCAAAATTACGGGCGGGCTCAACAATGGTGATATTTCCTTTGGGGAATGTTGCGATTTTGCATCCATATTGCTTTGCAATCCCAATGGTGTCGTCGGTGCTTTCCATGTCGCACACGACGATTTCGTCAAAATCCTTCACTGCGTCAAGCACCTTGGCAAGGTGCTTTTCTGCATTGTAAGTGTTTATTACTACTGATATAGGCATGGCTTCCTGAAAAGAAAAACTTTCTTAATATGCTCTGGCAAAAAGTACACGGCGTGCAGATGGCTTGCCGGTTACCATGCAGGTGCCTGGTGTCTCGTCCCAACCCAATGGAATGCAGCGTATTGTGGCCTTTGTGTCATTCTTGATTTGCTCCTCGGTCTCGGGTGTTCCGTCCCAGTGTGCTAGGATGAAACCGCCCTTCTCAATCTCTGTCTTGAACTCCTCGTATGTATCAACAGTGCGTGTGCAAGCCTCGCGCATTGCAAGAGCCTTGCGGTGCAGGTTGGCCTGGATTTCGTCGAGCAACTCCTTGACAAATGCTGTTATGCCTTCTATTGAGCGTGTCTCCTTTTCGAGTGTATCGCGACGCATAACCTCGATTGTTCCGTTTTCAATGTCGCGTGCGCCAAGTACAAGACGCACGGGAACTCCCTTGAGTTCATATTCAGCGAACTTGAAGCCGGGGCGCTTGTTGTCTGCGTCGTCAAACTTAACGGTGATGCCCAACTTCTTGAGCTCGGCTATCATTGGGTCAACTGTTTCCTTGATTTTTGCAAGCTGCTCTTCGTTCTTGTAGATTGGAACAATTACGACCTGGATTGGTGCAAGTGCAGGTGGCAATACGAGACCGTTGTCGTCTGAGTGGGTCATGATGAGTGCGCCCATCAAGCGAGTTGATACGCCCCAAGATGTTGCCCATACATATTCCAGGTTGTTGTTTTTATCAACGAACTGTACATTGAAGGCCTTTGCAAAGTTCTGTCCAAGGAAGTGTGATGTACC
>JAFNWA010000266.1 GCA_017383665.1 Bacteroidaceae bacterium
GTTTAGGATATTGCCACTCATTTCTTCCTCATTATAGATGAGTATCTTGTCTATTGTGAATATAGTACCGTTTACTGCATCGTTTGTGAAATTTTCGAGTTTTGGTCTTGTTGCACTTGCAGTCTCAGTGCTCTCTACTATAACATTGATGTGATGACTCATGTCGGGGTTGATACATTCCATTCCCATTTCCTGAGCATAGTTGAGTACAATCTCATTGCTCATAGCGCTGTTTGACAATGGTTTTGTTACCTTTAGCAATGTGAATGGAAGCGCGGTCTCAAAATAGTCGTAGCGGTCGTGAGTTTTGCCTAAGTTTTCCTCAGAGTCAAATTTGTCAGGGTTTATAGTTGTTGTTCCGTCGTCATTTTTTTTAGTTACCTGGTGGTTCTCCATAACGAAACTTCCAGACATTGCACCTCCTTTATAAATCAACCTGCGGTCAATGATGTGGTACGCAATAAATTTGTAAAGTGGGTTGTTAGGATCGCTGTATTTGCCCGACAATGTATCTCCATAAAAGCGTGCTGCGTATTTTTCCAGGTCCTCAATGGTGTAGATAGGCTCTCCCGATGCATTTTTAGTTGGGTCTGCAAATAGGGAGTCTGTTTCTACAAGCAGGGTGAACCCCTTGTTGTTTGTTTCAGGGCATGGAGGAGTCTGGTTACCTTCTGTTGAAAATGCCGGAACATAGATACTTTCCGGGTCATAGTTTGTATCGGTGATATATTGTTTCAGGTATTCGTCAAAACCGGTAACTTTTAAAGCTTCACAGAATAGTGAAAATCCCGGTTGCGATGCAAGCAGAGTTGAGATTGGGTCGTCAGATGGGGAAAGAACTCCATTGATGCGGTGTATGTAACCGTTTTCGGTCTCAATGTCCTCTTTTTCAATCATTATATTTTCAACAGTGTATTCTCCTGTTTCTGTTAAATCAAGTTCAACAATACGACGGCTCATTGTCTTTCCGGGGAACGGACCTTTTACAATCTCTGTTGTTGACTTGGCGCTCTTCTCTATAATGTGGTTTTTTGCAATGACTAGTGCCATGCTATCCGACAGGTCTTCGAGATATGGCGATGTGATGCCCTTCTTTATTTCAATGGTTGTGTCTTTTTTGTGCAACTCAACGCTCTCTAGATATTCTTTGTGTTTTTCCACAAGGAATCTCTGGATAGCAGAATCGGTTGGCGCGAAACATGTATATGCACCATAGGTTGACAACGCAGTCAACATGTTACCCGATTTCTTTCCAAATTTTGCTTTTTCAAGAATTTTGCAGAAACTGCTGTATTCAGGGTTTTTCTGGAGATGGTCCGAAATGAGCTCTCCTTTGAATGTAAAGCGGCTTCCTTCTGGAATTTCATCCTTGCAGCTGGTGAAAGTGCCACTAATGACAATCGCCAAGGCTCCCAATGCCCAAACCTTCATCTTTGTTCCGAATGGTTTTTTCATACTGGTATATGTTTAAGATTTTTTATTTTTGCTTATAAAAATATATTAACCCCCAAATTTACATCTTTCTTTCTTATCGGCAAAATAAAATCCTCACCTTTTTTAACTTCTTTTCAAATTTAACTTTTCTGCATCAGTTTATTCTTGACTTTTCAATGCCTTGTTGTGCTGTTTTTGTCCGTTTTGCAAAATTTAACACTTGATGGTGAAAAAAAAGAGCAAAAAACTTGCATGATAAATGAAACGGATATATATTTGCAATGATTTCAGAAATGAAATGCAGATGTCGAGTTTTAAAACTCCGTTGCGAATGAGAAAAATACAATACAATAAAATATTAACAACTTAAAAATTTATACGACTATGAAAAAGTACATTTGTTCCGTATGTGGTTATATACATGAAGGTGAATCAGCTCCCGAGCGTTGTCCAATGTGCAAGGTCCCCTCAAACAAGTTCAACGAGTTGCAGGAAGGCCCCATCCAGTTTGTTCAGGAGCATGTGATAGGCGTGGCAAAGGGTTGCGACGATGAGATGATAAAGGATTTGAACAACCACTTCATCGGTGAGTGCA
>JAFNWA010000024.1 GCA_017383665.1 Bacteroidaceae bacterium
CATGCACCAGAGCACACTGCTCGAGATAGCCTCGGCTGTTCCAAAGAGCAAAGCCGAACTCCTTGCAATCAAAGGATTCGGCAAGGCTCGTTTCGATAAGTATGGCTATGAGATACTGAAGATAACATCGGAATATTGACCCGGTGCTCATATGTCCGTGCTCCGCATGGCGAAGTATCTATGTTCTGTACAGGGTGGCAGTGGATGTGTCAATTAAGATAGTCCTTCAATATCTGCCTTAGGATTGACCTGGAGATGTTTATTCTGGTCTTTACCGTCCCTATGGGGATTTCCATTCTCACTGCGATTTCAACATACTTGTGCCCGCTGATGAGCAGGCGCATCACCTTGCCCGCATTGTCCGGCAGCTCGTCAATGAAAACTGTTCCTTGTTTTAAATGCGAAAGTGCATTATATTGCACAAATGCTTGGGTATTCAAATGAAAGTATATACTTTTGTGTCAAAAGTGTAATATATTGAGACACTATTGAAAAGTATCTACGGCAATAATTTTATTAACAAACAACATATTGGGTATGAAAAATTTTTCAATTTTAAAAAACTTGGCAACAATTGCTGCAATGTTGTGCTTGACAACTTTTACTTCCTGTGAAAATGAGGTTATAACCAGTACGCCGCCAAATATGCCTCCCAAGTATATAAGAGCTGTCGAAAGATACGAAGTGACTCTTTCTGAGGACTTTTTTAATTTATATGATGTGGTAGCTACTATTGGCAATAGTGAAACTGGTGTCGAAACCATAAAGCTCGATAAATGTGTGTGGAAATACTACAAAATTTTCGATAACACTATTCCCGGAAAATTCACATGTGATGTGATTGCCACGGTAAAGAATCCTCTCCCAGAGCTTGATCCGGAGAAGGCGCAGACGGTTGGGTACAGTTTTAAGGCTGTGTCATCGTCTTCCCTTCAATTATATGACGAGACAGGTTATATGAAACTGCTTGGACAGGATGATGGTTCACAAAATCTTAACTATACCATGCCTATGGGTGATAAAAATGATGGTGAAGCTGGTGTAGAGAAAGTTATAAAGTATGTTACAGTAAATAAACCGAAGCATGTAATCATCAAGTCTTCTTACACAATAAATAATTAAAAATCATTGTTAAGTGGGTAATATTAAGACCTTTATATATATTACTGCCGCATGCCTTTTGGGGGCTTGCGGCAGTAATAATTCGGGGACTCTCGAACAGCAATATGTCCCTGTTGAACCCGACTATAAGAATGCAGATATGTGGGTGTGTCACCTCAACGACACAAATGATACAGGTGCCGATATATTCTACATACCATCGACATGGGAGTTTGATTGGACAACCAGTAACGGAACCCCATGCCATTATGCCGATGTGAGCAACGAACAACATCGTAACAATATGGCTATAGAGATGAACAAGGTTGCAGAATATATGGCCGAGGACAATAATTTTTATTCGCCATACTACCGCCATATCACCCTTAATACATGGGCAACATTGGACGAGGATTATATCACTCGACAGTATGAGAGTGTCTCACTGACAGATGTGAAGCAAGCCTTTGACCACTTTATCAAGAACTACAATAATGGTCGCCCCTTTATCCTTGCAGGATTTAGCCAAGGAGGCAAATCTGTGGTGGAACTGATGAAATATATGCCAGAGGATATACGCAAATATATGGTTGCCGCATATGTACTCGGGTATAAAGTGACCCCCAATGATGTCGCCGCAGCACCATGGATTGTAGCTGCAAAGAGCGCAAACGACATTGGGGTTACTATCTGCTACAACTCAGTGTCAGATGTCAAGTATATTAAACCTATTGTCAGTTCACCAACAGTGATGTGTATAAACCCCGTGAACTGGCGTACAGACTCAATACCGGCAACACTTAACGACAGTATCACCGTAACACTGAATACAGAGCATAATGTCCTTGTTGTAGATGGTTATGACGGCAGTTATCTGCCCAATATCCTTAATATTCTTAATGTAGGCGATTATCACGGTGTAGAGCCATGGCTGTATGACCAATCCCTACGCGCAAACATAAAGCAACGCATCAAAGCCTTCCGAGAGAACCATTAAACAGTCCATAGTGCATTGGGGCAAAAGAAATGGAAAATTCTGCGCAGCGTTAGTCTCCCTGCGGTGGTGGGAACAATGAAATCGCAAATTTGCACTCGAGCACCGATAGACATCTATTCACAAACATTGCCTTTGAATATTAAAGAAGATAAGGCTACTGATATAGAAACAAAGTGGAAAGAAAAACTTGGAAGAGCTGCGTGCGCATTGAATAGAAACTGAGTTTTGATATGCTTGTTTTGGTAAAATCCTTGTCTGTCGCTTGTCCACAGCAAGGGCAAAAGTGAATTGCAATCTATTATATATAATTCGGTATCGGTAGATTATGGAAGTGGACTTCCTGTGTGGGCATGTAATTATTCTGCATCGGCAAGTGATTGTTATGGTTTAATGTAGTTGGCTCCGGGTTGGGCTGTTTAATTGTGTGAAGAAAGTTGCTCTATATATCCTTGCATTTTTTTTATTGCTCCCGTGCTCCAATGTGGTAGCACAGGAGAAGAGCGACCTTGCCTCATCGCTGATGGTTTGGTATTCTCCTTTTGATGGCTCGGGTAAAGTGATTACCGAAACGACAGCCCTTGGCAACAACCATGTGGGGTATGCCTATGCCGAACTTACCGGACTCCGTGGCGGTGGTGCAGAGGGCTATGGACAGTTTTTCTGGGAGCAGAAGTTCTGGGATAAACCAATCTTCATCCATGCCGAGTATCGTGCCGTGGCAGCCGATTCGTTCTATGAAAGCACAGCATTTATAGGCGCGGCCTACTGCATATATAGCAAGCATGGCTATCTTGCTCTTGAGCCACTTGCAATGTGGAAGCAAGGTCTGGGCTTTGGAGGGCAGTTCTCTGTCGTTGGCGGATGGGAGTGGAAATATTTCATCCTTGAGCACTATACCGACCTGTGGAAAACGCATAAAATGAGTGCACCGATAGACATCTATTCACAAACAAGACTCTTTGTCAAAGTCTATAAGCGGCTTTCGGCAGGAGTTGTCGGAACCATATACTACACTCCCGGGAACACTGTTTCAGCAGGTGCATATCTTGCACTGCGATGGAGATTCTAGAGCCCGGCACCGGAAACAGACTCTCAGTGTATTTTAGACAGAAGAACAGAAGAAACAAAAGATTTTAACATAAGACAAGTCAATGAGATACCTCGCGATGTGGCTTTCCCGACTTTCTGCAATTAGATATGTTGTTGGATAATGTTTCCAGGCTCGAATAGTTCGAATTTGTGCCAATGTGAAAACGAGTTCTCACCTTGGCGCGGATTCAAACTGTTCATTATCGCGTAGTTTTACTAGCGACGAACATATCTGAATAGCATAAAGCATTTTGTTCTTTTGTCTGATATTTGGGCATCTAATATTACGGCATTGCAATCTTCTTTTCAGACGATTGCCATCCGCGGAAGCCGGTTCCAAGCTCCACAACCTGGTAGCCTTTTTCGGCAAGGATGCGTGCGGCTTTCTTGCTTCGGTTGCCTCTGCGACAATAAAGAGCTATTGGCCTGTCTTTTGGAAGTGCTTCTGTAGCACTCTTGGCAAATGTTTCCTCAAGGACATCAATGTTATACTGCGTTCCGGGAATGAATCCCTCGGCATGCTCCGCAGCAGTGCGCACATCCAGAACTATTACAGTAGTATCTGCGATGAACTTCTCGAATTCATCAACGCCCACAGTCTTGTACTTGTTGGTCTGGGCAAAGAGACCAAAGAATGAGAATCCCATAATTAGAGTAAGTATTATACGCTTCATTGTCGTTTAATTTCATTGGTGATAATATAGATGTTGAGCATCTGTTAAATTCCCGAATACTGACTGATTATCTTCTTTAAATCGTCCAATTGCATGGCACCGCTCTGTCGCCAGATGTTCTCGCCGCTCTTGAAGAGCATGAGTGTTGGTACAGACTGTATGCGGTATTGCATAGCAAGTGCCTCGTTCTTGTCAACATCAAGTTTTATTATACGGATGCTGTCGCCCAGTTCGTGCTTGAGCTGTTCCAATACCGGGTGCATCATCTTGCATGGTCCGCACCATGTTGCAAAGAAATCCACCAGAGTCAACTGATTGCCTTTTATAATATCGTTAAAGCTTTCCATAATTCTAGTTGTTTGCGTTTCACTGCAAAGATATGAAATTTTACTATAGACAAACCAATGACAGTGTCAATATAACAATAAATAAAGGCTGTTGTTTGTGTTTCTTTATCAAAGCACGGGAATAGTTGTTCTTGGGCATAACTACACAAGAAACAGAAAATTCTACGCTGCATTTGTGCTACAACGGTAATGTAAACACGGAAATTGCGATTTCCATGTATTTTGAATGCCAATCGGTTGAAATTGAAGAATATATTTTTCATTTCAGCAGACTGGCATTCATTCGTATCGCTTGGTTCTGTATGAGATACTTTAACCTTGTAGC
>JAFNWA010000267.1 GCA_017383665.1 Bacteroidaceae bacterium
CAGCAGCGTCAGGTGGCAAAGGCCAACAAGGACTGGGCTACAAGCGACCGCATACGCAATGAACTTGCCGAACTGGGCTTTGAAATCAAGGATGGCAAAGAGGGTACAACCTGGAAACTAAACCGATAAATTATGTTACACAAGGCATACGCATTGCTTCTGGCTTTTCTACTGATTAGTTGTGGTGGCAATTCAAAGAACGATACAGCCGCGGCTGCACAACCGGCAGGTAACCCTTTGCAACCACAGGGTGACACATCGCAGGTGGTTGAGTCACAGGCAATTGTGCCCATGTTCAATGCCGATAGCGCATACAGCTTTGTGGCGCGCCAGGTGGCTTTCGGTCCCCGTGTACCCGGAACATCGACACACCGCAAGTGTGGCGATTATCTCGTTGACAAGTTGCGTTCATACGGTGCCGATGTCGTGACACAAGATGTTGACCTCAAGGCATACAATGGCGACCTGCTCAAGTCGCGCAATATCATAGCCCGTTTTCAACCTCAGAAGGAAGAGCGTGTAATGCTATGCGCTCATTGGGACACACGCCCCTGGGCCGATTCTGATCCGAACAAAGCAAACCACTACAAACCGCTCCCCGGTGCAAATGATGGTGGTAGCGGTGTGGGTGTGCTGCTTGAGATTGCACGCCAGCTTGCAAGTGTTCCAACAACGGTAGGTGTAGATATTATACTGTTCGATGCCGAGGACTACGGCCTGCACGAGAACGATGTCGAGGAATACGCTTCTGTGAGCAACTCCTGGGCATTGGGCTCTCAATACTGGTCACGCCGCCCACATGAATTTGCTTATAACCCCAAATATGGTGTTCTGCTCGATATCGTGGGTGCACCGGCTTCGCAGTTCCGAAAAGAGGGATACTCGTTGCACTATGCTCCGGCTATTGTCAGCAAGGTGTGGCAACATGCCAAGAATGCAGGTTTTTCAAGCTATTTTGTAGAAGAAGAGGGCGGTTACATTACTGATGACCATCTCTATGTGAACAAGACCGCAGGTATCCCATGCATTGACATCATTAACTGCGACCCTGAAAGTCCCAACGGTTTTGGTCCTTATCATCACACAATGAAGGACGACATGGACTGGATAGACAAGGAGACTCTCAAGGCTGTGGGACAGACAGTACTTTATGTAATTTATAGCGAGAAGTAATGGCAACAATACAGGAAATACAGGACGATATTATCGCTGAGTTCAGCGATTTTGATGATTGGCTCGACCGCTACCAGCTGCTCATAGATCTTGGTGGCGAGCAGGAGGCCTTGCCGGATGAGTACAAGACCGACAACAACCTCATTGAGGGCTGCCAAAGTCGCGTATGGCTGCAGGCCGATTATGTTGATGGTAAGGTACATTTCCGTGCCGAGAGCGATGCCATGATAGTAAAGGGTATTGTCTCATTGCTGATAAGGGTCTATTCGGACAGGACCCCCGATGAGATTCTCAACACCGAGCCTCGTTTTGTCGAGGCGATAGGCTTGAAAGAGCATCTTTCCCCCACACGCAGCAATGGCCTTTTGGCAATGATAAGGCAAATGAAATTGTATGCATTGGCGTTCAAAGCCAAGAATTGATATTACAAAGAGAGGGTGAAGCGCGCTTCACCCTCTCTTTGTAATATCTACTTAATCGCAGCAACCGTGCTCGGTCTTCACTATCTTGTATAGCTTGTCGCTGGGGCGCACTTTGCAGGGTACTTTGAACGATACCCTGTCGCCCTTGTTCACCTTTTCAACCGGCTCAAGGTTCACGCGTGGGTCTTCAAGCTCCAGATATACGGCACCTGTTGTGGGGCCTGTGATAAGTATCTTCTCACCTGCGTCTATGGTGCCGGCCTCAATGAGGAACTCACCAACGCCAAGCTTTGAGAAGTGCTTCATTGCCTTGCCAATATATACCTTGCGTTCTGTGGCCTGTGAACCGTATATGTTGCTCCACTCTCCAAGTTTCTGTCCTTGGTAATATCCGTCCCAGAATCCGCGGTTGAACACCGTTGCGAGGCGCTCGTCCCAAGCATCTTTCTTCTCCTCGGTGAGTTCGCCGGTGAGGTAAGCCTCCAGTGCTTCGTTGTAGCAGCCGGCAACGGTCTGCACATATTCAGGTCCGCGTGCGCGTCCTTCTATCTTGAACACGCGTACACCGCTCTCAATCATACGGTCAATGAAGCGTATGGTCTTCAAATCCTTGGGCGACATTATATACTTGTTGTCAACCTCCAACTCAATGTCGCTCTCGCGGTCCTTTACAATGTACCCACGGCGGCACACCTGCATGCATTCTCCACGGTTGGCGCTGCGTCCGAGCTGGTGAAGCGACATATAGCACTTGCCCGATATAGCCATGCACAATGCTCCGTGGCAGAACATCTCAATGCGTAACAACTCACCCTTTGGACCACATATATTCTCGTCAATGATTACTTTGTGAATGGCTGCAACCTGCTCCATCTTCAACTCGCGTGCAAGCACCACAACATCGGCAAACTGTGCGTAGAACTTCATTGCCTCGCTGTTGCTTATGTTGAGCTGGGTGGAGAGGTGTACCTCCACACCAACGCGGTTGCAGTACTGCATCACCGCCACGTCGGCAGCAATCACAGCCGAGATACCGCTCTCCTTGGCCGCATCTATAATCTTGTACATCATGGGTATGTCATCCTCGTAGATGATGGTGTTCACCGTGAGGTAGCTCTTTATGCCATGCTGGTCGCAAATCTCTGCAATTTCGCGCAGGTCGTTTATTGAGAATGCGCTTGCCGAGTGGGCGCGCATATTAAGGTGTTCTATGCCAAAATAGATGGAGTTGGCGCCTGCCTGTATGGCTGCCGCGAGGCTCTCGCGTGAACCCACAGGTGCCATTATCTCAAAATCGCTTCTTTTGTAGTTCATGGTTGATGTGTTGTAATGTCGTTATGCCTGCTCCCCTCCGTCTGAAAACATCCGTTTTCATCCACCTCCCCTCAGAGAAGTGGAGGAACTCTCCCACTTTATAAGGGGGAGTGCCCAAAGGGCGAGGGGGATATTATGTGTGCAAAATGCATTTTATCTGCAAAAGTATTGTTGATTTTCGCAATTTAAACGCAAAGGTAGTATCTTTGCACCATAAAATCAATAACTGAATGAAGATTGCCAATATAGAGTTCGGGAAATATCCCATCTTTCTTGCTCCAATGGAGGATGTTACAGATGCTGCGTTC
>JAFNWA010000268.1 GCA_017383665.1 Bacteroidaceae bacterium
GATAAAAGGTGTGACACACCGCGATGTCACGCTGTTCGGCAACTGCGAGATAAGAGAATTCATAGTGTAATAACATATACACAAAAACTGTATAAAGATGGCAAAAATCTCTCCCAAAACAAGTATTGTTGTTTCGACCTACAACTGGCCCGAAGCATTGGAGTTATGTATAAAAAGCATACAGAAACAGACAGTTCTGCCACACGAGATTGTCATTGCAGACGATGGTTCTAAAGATGATACCAAAAGACTCATCGAACGCCTCAAAGCCGAGTGCAAAATTCCCATTGTTCATGTTTGGCACCCAGATGAAGGTTTCCAACGCACAATAATAATGAACAAGGCCATCGCAAAGGCAAGTGGTGAATACATTCTTCAAGTCGATGGAGATGTACTTCTTGCACGCAACTTTGTAAAGGATCACCTTGAACTTGCCGAGACGAACCACTTCGTTTGCGGTAGCAGAGTTCTCCTCGAAGAGAAAATCACAAAGAAAATATTCAAGAAAGGCTCGTTTCCTCCACACTTTTGGGAGATGCCGCTTGGATTCCTTGCAAACACATTCCGTTCACGCCTCCTGCGCCGATACATGGCCAAGCGCTATGCACGCTCAATAGGACACATGCGAGGCTGCAACATGGCATTCTGGAAAGCCGATGTAATAAAGGTAAACGGTTACAACGAAGATCTCCTGCAATGGGGACACGAGGACTCGGAATTTGCCTACCGCATGCACTTTGCAGGCGTTGAGAAGAAAGCCCTCAAAGGCGGTGGTTGTGTATTCCACCTGTACCACAAACAGGCATCACGCGACAATGAAGAGCGTCACAATCAGGAACTCAACAAGGTTATAAACGGCAAAATCAAATGGTGCGACAATGGCATAGACAAATACTTGAATAAGTAATTTACAGAAAAAGACTCCTGACAGGAGTCTTTTTCTATTATTGCGACACAAAACTGTTATGAAGTTTTGAAGAATTGAGATATTAGACTAACTTCGCAAAGAGAGATTACACATAATGAAGAAAAGCGAACTATATAATAAGGTAATTGAGTATTTTGAGGCTGCCATGCCGGTAGCAGAGACGGAGCTCAACTACTCCACACCATTCGATCTGCTGGTAGCAGTGATACTATCGGCGCAATGCACGGACAAACGCGTGAACATGGTTACCCCAGACCTCATAGGGCGTTACCCCACAGCCGAGGAGATGGCGCAGGCACACCCCGACGAAATATACAACTACATAAAAAGCGTATCCTACCCCAACAACAAGGCAAAGCATCTTGTGGGTATGGCACAGAAACTGTGCAGCGACTTTGGAGGCGAGGTGCCCGACACGCTGGAAGAACTTGTCACACTGCCCGGTGTAGGACGCAAAACAGCAAATGTAATCCTCTCCGTTGTTTGGGATAGAAATCATCGCCTTCAGCCACAGATTCTTCTGCCGTATCATGGAAGGGGAGATAAAAGGAGGCACCCACTGCGATGTCACCCTCTTCGGCAACTGCGAGATAAGGGAATTCATTGTATAACACACAAAAATGGCGACCGTCGGTCGCCATTTTTGCTTTATAGAGACTTTCATCAAAACATGAAAGACATACCAAAATAGAATGAATTATTCCTTACATTATCATCGAGCGCATATTTCCAAACCATTGCCAATCCAAAATCGTATCCCAAATGTATTTGGATATATTTAA
>JAFNWA010000269.1 GCA_017383665.1 Bacteroidaceae bacterium
ACATGGGACAACACAGGCGTGGGCATAAACAACGAGGTTGACCTCAAGAACGAGAACTTCACAGCACGCAAGCCACTGCAGGTTACATTGAAGCAGGGATGGAACAAGGTGTTCATTAAGTTGCCATATGTTGGTGCAAGCGGCGTGCGCCTAAACAAGTGGATGTTCACTTTCGTGCTCACCGACATCGATGGCAAGAACGCCGTTGATGGCCTCATCTACTCACCAAACAAGAGAATGGATGTTGCAGCCGAGCAGTTGGAGGCTACAATAGCAGAGATAAAGAGAGAGGTTGCAGCAAGCACAGGCGAGCAGCCGGGACAGTATAGCCCCACCCTTGCCAATGAGCTGAACGGTGTGATTGCCGAGATTGAAGCGACACTCGGCTCAACAATGAGCGAGGAGGAGCGTGCCGCGCAGTTGGCATCACTGAACGCGGCATTTGCAGCTTTCAAGGCTGCTCTTGCAACAGCAAAGGTAAACCAGCCAAAGAGAAGCGACAGCGAAGTAAGTTACTACTATAGCATGTGCACTCCACAGCGCGACAACCGTTATGCAGCATCGAACGGTGCAAACACCGAAATGACAGGAAACGCAACCGTTACCGACGCCGCAAAGTGGAAGTTCGTTGCACGCAACGACGGCAAATACAACATTGTAAACAAGAGCAACGGCACATACATTTCACCTGCGAGCAACAACAACACAGCACTGCGCACACAGGCTACAGAGCCTGCAAGCGGTTGGGAACTGAAAGAGGCTGCCACACAGGGACTGTTCATCATTGTGAGCGGCGATGTGCAGTTCAACCAGACAAACAGCAGCCTTGGATACAAGGTATATAACTGGGGAAGCGGAACAAACACGACCGACACAGGTTGCCAGTATCTTATAACAGAGGTTGAGACTGTTGAAGGCGGCAGCGGAGAGGTCACCCCTCCCACAGATGAGCAAGAAACAAAAAGCGTAGGAATCATAGCCTCAAAAGGACGCTACACCGCCAGTAATTCAAACGGCACATGGCACTCACGCTGGGAGAGCAGCGAGGTAACGGGGTTTTCATTTGCAGCTAGCGCGAACAACATGAAGACCGTCGGTGATGACATTGCCGGTTATTCGGGCACATCACAGTCATCGACATACACAATTACCGCTCCCGAGGGTTGGATGGTGACCGGCCTGCAGTTCGACTATGTGAACACCGATGCCGGCACATACACACTGCGCCTTGCAATAGAAGGCAACACATATACCAGTTCATCGACAAAGCAGTCGCTTAAAGTAACCGTATCTGACCCACAGCGCACATTATCATTCGTGCAGAGCGGCGAGAACAAGGGTATCACTTTCAGCAACTTCATTGTGACAATAGAAAAGGACACAAGGGTGCCCGAGGCTTCAAAGGAGATTTTCACTACAGCGACATCGGGCGACATACCTTACCGCATCCCGGCCATTGCAATGGCAAAGAACGGCGACCTGATTGCTGTTGCCGACTACCGTCACAGCCGTGCGGATATCGGTATGGCGAGCTATGGTCGCATCGACCTGCACGCACGCATAAGCAAGGACAACGGTGCAAACTGGAAT
>JAFNWA010000270.1 GCA_017383665.1 Bacteroidaceae bacterium
AATCAATAGGTTGAAATATATTGACAAGGGCGGCAATTTTGCCGCCCTTGTTGTGTTAAATACTATGCTCTTGTTCTATTGGAAAAAAATAATTGTTTGTATTATAATTTTTTATCGGACACCAATAATTTGAAATATAATCCCGAAAGTCGTCGATTTTCGGGATTATATTTTATATATGGATGGCTTTTCTTGTCATGTTGATGATATGCGAAATTGTAAGGCAAATGATGACAAGGACTGCAAAGATGATGACTGAGTGTTGGAAGAATGCAATGGCAGTTCCGCTAAGCACCAACAGGTATCTGTGTGTGAACCATATATTGGTTGAGTGACTGCCTATGTATTCAAGGCCGGAGTTCAGCCACTTGGGGCGCTCTATGCACAGGTATATGATAATCATTGGAATGATGTAAAACGGGTCAATGAGTGTCGATGCTCCCATGAATATGCGCCCGGTAAACAGCAGTAGCAGTATCGCTGTGCATACTGTAGATGTGCCAATATGTAGGCAACATGTTATACGAGAATGTGAAATCCTTTCTTTTACGCTCGTGACACACCTTTCCATTAGTGAATTGCGGGCAAATAGCGCTCCGACAAAGAACATGAAAAACAACTCCGTTGCACTGAATATATTTCTAATGACAATTCCTTCTAAATTGTCAAATGGAATTTTTGTATTATAGGCTATAGTCTTTACAATGAATGCAAATGTGATGAACATCCATAACCATGTTCCGCGTAAAACGGTTGACAATTTTATGATTGGTTGTGCAAAGAGAGTGAGCAGTGCGTATGGAAACAGGAACCAAAGCGTATCGTTGTATGTGATGTCAAGAGCGGTTATATTCAAGGCAACTTCCATAATGTTGCCCGGGTATTTCCCCGGTTGCAGCAATGTGGCTATGAGTATGAAAATTGTCATTACAAGCCAGTAGCTTTTGAAAAGATTCCACACCCTTTTGCCATTCTTCATGCCTGTAACTATCCCTAACCCTTTAACCGTAGCATTGCGCTGATATACTTTTGCAAGTCCGTAGCCTCCCAGGAATGTGTAGAAAACTACGCACATGCGGCCAAACTTGCGCATTGCGTAAATGAACGGTTCGCTGTCATTGATGTAAAGTATCTTTGTTGTTTCGGCCAGGATTGCTTTGTCTGTACCGAACAGGTGCAGCCATAACATCATCATGATGGCTATGCCTTTGAGCTGCAGGCTTTCTTCTTTTGTCATTTTTTGTGTTTTTGTGTTTTTGTGTTGTGTTGTGTTGTGACTGTTTGGCTTTGCGCCTTGTTTTATATGTATATAAGCTCCCTTATTACTGCATCGCTTATGAAAATGCCTTTTTCAGTGAGTGAGAGATGCTCGTTCTCTTCTTTGAGGTTTCCAAGTGCAATCTCTTTTTTTGCGACACATAGCATGTGTTTGTTAAGTCCCTCACTAAATTTTTCGTTCATCCATGCAAGCGGTAAGCCTTTTGCTGTGCGCAGACGGGTGAGGATAGTGTCATTGTAGCGCTCCTCTTCTGTGAGTTCTTCTATCTCAAAGTTGGGGTTGCCGTCCTCTATCCCTTTTATATATTCCTGAATATTGGCAATGTTCCACTGGCGTGAGTCGCCGTTGTAGGAATGCGCTGCTGCTCCGCAACCAATGTATGAGGTGTCGTTCCAGTAGCTGCTGTTGTGGCGACTCTCACATCCGGGTAGTGCAAAATTTGAAATCTCATAGTGACGGTAGCCTGCTTCTTTGAGTTTTGTAATAAGCATCTGAAACTGTTCTACATTTTCCTCTTCACTAAGTTCGGCAAACTCACCTCGTTCAAGTGCACTGTGCATTGGCGTGCCCTCTTCGTATGTGAGATTGTAGGCAGAGATGTGGTCGGGGCACAGGGCAATGGCGCTGTCAAGGTCGTGCTGCCAGCTCTCTTTTGTTGAACCGGGCAGGGCGAATATCAGGTCTATACTTATATTGTTGTATCCGGCTTCGCGTGCATTCTTTACTGCAAGGCGCGCTTTTTCTGCATTGTGTCTGCGTCCAAGGCGCTTTAGTTGTGCGTCGTTGAAACTCTGCACTCCCATGCTTATGCGGTTGAATGGCAACTCCTTGAGTTGTGAAAGAAAGTCGGTGGTGAGGTCGTCGGGGTTACATTCTATGGTCACTTCGGGGGTGTTCGTCACTGGATATGTGGCATATATTGTGTTGCAAATCCTCTGTAACTGCTCTATTGAGAGTGTTGACGGCGTTCCGCCTCCAAAATATATTGTCTCAATTGTGGCTCCTCCTGCATAATCCTTGCGCATGACGAGTTCCTTGCATAGTGCATTGACATACTGTTCCCTTATATTATATAAGGTGGTAGAGTAGAAAGCGCAGTAACTGCATCGCTGCTTGCAAAAGGGTATATGTATGTATATGCCGGCCATCTGTTTCTTTATGTTAAAAATCGGGTGCGAAGTTACTTTTTTTATCTCTTTTTTAAAAAACATTCCCATTCTATTTGCTTTTGTTTCGAAAAATTCCTACATTGCCAACACATTTGAAAACTAACTAACCGTTTGGGATGGAGTTAAGGGCGCAAGGTGAATAAAAACTATTCTGCATTGATGAAGATTATTTGTTTTAACCTCATTCTCATTCCATTAACTAAAAAAACAAAACAATATGAAAACTTATCAGACTAACGAAATCAAGAACATTGCTATCGTAGGATGTTCCGGCTCTGGAAAAACCACTCTCACAGAGGCTATGCTCTATGAGGGTGGAATTATCAAGCGTAGAGGTACAATTGAGGCAAAGAACACTGTCAGCGATTATTTCCCTGTTGAGCAGGAATATGGCTATTCAGTGTTCTCTACTGTTTTTCAGATAGAGCAGGCCGGAAAGAAATTGAACCTTATTGATTGTCCGGGTTCAGATGACTTCGCTGGAAGTATGGTCAGCGCAATGACTGTTGCCGATTTGGCTATTATGGTCATCAACGGCCAGTATGGCGTTGAGGTGGGTACACAGAACTGCTACCGCTATGTGAAGAAAATGAAGAAGCCGATGATGTTTGTTGTCAATCAGGTTGATAACGAAAAGTGTGACTATGATACAATTATCGAGCAGTTGCAGTCAATCTACGGTTCAAAGGTTGTTCCCGTTCAGTATCCTTTGAATGCTGGTCCTGGTTTCAGCACAATTGTCGATGTGCTTTTGATGAAGAAACTCACATATACAGGTGAGGGTCAGCCACCGCTTGTTGAGGATATTCCTGCTGGTGAGTTTGAAAAGGCAAAGGCTCTTCACATGGAGCTTGTTGAGAAGGCTGCTGAAAACGAAGAGGGCTTAATGGATAAGTTCTTCGAGTCTGAGGAGTTGACAACTGATGAAATCCGCATGGGTGCACGCCTTGGTCTTGAGACCGACAGCGTATATCCGGTACTCTGCTGCTCGGCTTCTACCGATGTGGCTGTGAGTCGCTTGCTTGAGTTCCTAGCTAATGTGGCTCCTGAGATTACAGATATGCCTCAACCTGTTGATGCCGATGGCGAAACTGTTCCTTACAATAGTGAGGCTCCAACATCAATATTCTTCTACAAGACATCTGTAGAGCCACATATCGGTGAAGTCAACTACTTCAAGGTTATGAGCGGTACATTGAAGGCTGGTGATGACCTCTTGAACGCAGACCGTGGTTCAAAGGAGCGTATTGCACAGATTTTCTGCAGTGCAGGTGCAAACCGTGTTGCTGTTGATGAATTGAAAGCCGGTGACTTGGGTTGTACAGTAAAACTCAAGGATATCAAGATTGGAAACACACTCAATGCGAAGGATTGCAACCACAAGTTTGCTCTTGTCAAGTATCCTGCTTCAAAATATTCACGCGCCATCAAGCCTGTAAACGAGTCTGAAATAGAGAAGATGATGCAGGTGCTCAACCGTATGCACGAAGAGGATCCTACATGGCGCATAGAGCAGTCAAAGGAGCTTCGTCAGACAATCGTTCATGGTCAGGGTGAGTTCCACTTGCGTACTTTGAAATGGCGTCTTGAGCATGTAGAGAAGGTGCAGGTCAAATATGAGGAGACAAAGATTCCATATCGCGAGACAATTACAAAGGCTGCGCGTGCCGATTATCGTCACAAGAAGCAGTCTGGTGGTGCCGGTCAGTTCGGTGAAGTACATATGATTGTAGAGCCGTACGAGGATGGCAAGCCGTTGCAGGAGGTTTACCGTTTCGGTGGCCAGGAGTTCAAGATCAATGCCAAGGCTACAGAAGAGGTTACACTCGAGTGGGGTGGTAAGCTTGTGTTCGTGAA
>JAFNWA010000271.1 GCA_017383665.1 Bacteroidaceae bacterium
CAAACAAATGACAAACGACTTCAGCTCCAGTTTTGTAGCAACAGAAATACGCAATATAGAGCCGCTTTACCAATGCGGTGCCACCTCACAAACATACAAGATACAAGAAAACGGGCAAACGCTTTTTATGAAAAAATTGCGCCCGGAACTAAGTGGTGACAAGCGCTACCGCGACCTGTTCTACAAGGAGTACAACGCCGGGAAAATCATTCACAGCCCCTACATTGCAAAATACATAGATATAAAGGACGACGCAGAGGGGCTATACATTATTATGGAATATGTCAACGGGCACTCTCTAAAGGATAAAATCAAAAAGGAGCCTCAATATTTCAAGAACAAGGTGAATGTCAAAAAACTACTATTGCAATTATGCCGTGCCTTGCAAGCACTGCACAAAAAAAACATTGTACACCTTGACATAAATCCCGGCAACATTATAATTTCGCAAATAAACGGTAATATCAAATTGGTCGATCTTGGATTTTGCCTAAGCGACTACAACGACCAGACAGCCGGCTGTACCGCCAAGTTTGGTGCACCCGAAGCGATAGAAAACAAAATGAAGGATATTGACGCACGCTCCGACATTTACTCCATCGGACGCTTGTTGCAATATATTGAAGAAAAGAGTGATGTCAAGTTGCCCGGATATATTGAAAACATAAAGAACCGTTGCCTGCAACAAGAAAAGGAGAAACGATACGCGACTACCGACGACATCATCAATGTCATAAAGCAGCATAAACGCAGGATTTGGAGCAGGACTGCAATGACCCTTGCCGTTGCAACAGCATTGACTGTCGGTTTCTTTGCGAGCGGCCTGCACACAGCACTCAACAACAACATTGGCTGGAAGCGCGGACTATTTCCAACAAAATTCGAGGTAGACGGTATATTCTACAACATAACCGACAACGAGACACGCACGGTAGAGGTCACATTCAAAGGAAGCCACCACAAGGAATTCGAGTACGAATACAATGGCGGTGAAATTATCATTCCGCAAACAGTGACATACAAGGGGCGCACATTCAGGGTTACAGCGTTCGATGCATTAGCATTCGAGAACCCATACATCTCGAAAGTGACAATACCCGACGGCATAGAAGTAATTGCCGACTCGGCCTTTACATATTGCAACCTCAACGGCGTAATAACAATCCCCGCCAGCGTAAAGAAGATTGGCGTGTCGGCATTTTTTCCTATGCTATACATAGACAGCATTGTGGTAGACGCAAGAAACAGCCATTACGACAGCCGCGAGGGGTGTAACGCCATCATAGAAACAGCTACAAACACGCTCATTGCCGGCTGCATAAACACAGTAATACCCGAAGGTGTAGTAAACATAGCCCAGGATGCCTTTGTAGGTGCCGAAAAGCTGACAAACATTACCCTGCCGGCAAGCATCAGGACAATTGGTGAAGCGGCGTTTGTACATAGCGGCATAGTAGAGATTAACATTCCCGAAGGAGTAACAAGACTCGAGAGATACACATTCCAGTATTGCGAAAATTTAGGAATTGTAACACTGCCACAAAGCCTTTTAACCATTGAAACTGCGGCATTGTCACACTGTGGATATAAAGAACTCATTATACCGGAGAATGTCACCACCATTGGCGATTACGCTTTTGATTACTGCGAGCAATTGGAGAGAGTTGTTATAGGCCAAAGCGTTGAGTCTATTGGCGATTTTGCATTTGACGGCTGCAAAAGACTAAGAACAGTTATATCACATATTCCGGCAGAGAGTTTGCCAACTCTGAACAACAATGTATTCGACAACATAGCCCCCGATTGCGTTCTCTATGTACCCAAGGGTGCAAAAGCAGTTTACAAGAACACCCACGGCTGGAGCATTTTCGAAAATGTTGTAGAGATGTAACATGGGCAACAATATACAAGCAGACACAACCGCCTTGTCACAGCAAAATTCACCCCAAAAGCTTGAATTCAAGCTTTTGGGGTGAATTTTGATTCCTTTCTATCGGCTATTGTTACAGAGAAACCTTGCCTGTATTTACATCGTAATAGGCTGCTTTCACAATCAGCTCGCTACTCTTCTCCCTCTGAAATAGCGTCTGTTACTCCATCACAGGAACCGTGACCAAGCTCATAAGATTTTGTGTTTTAAATAAAACATTTCCCTGTAACGCTCAAACATCATTCCACCACCGTTACATTCATAGCCACATCGTCCTTTGGACGGTCGGCGGTTGATGTTGCAACGTTCTGTATTGCCTCGACAACATCCAAGCCCTCCTCTACTTCGCCGAACACTGTGTATCCGCCATCAAGGAACGGAGTTCCGCCCACTGTTGTGTAAGCCTCGGTCTGCTCGGGTGTGAAAGCCGGTGCACCAAGTTCCTTGCTCTTCTCCATAGCCATTTTTGCCAATTTGTCCTGCAGCTCCATCAAACCCTCGCGGTCGCGGTTACGGCGCAGGTTCATAATCTCCTCGCGACGCTCCATAGCAAGCGCGTTGAAGATGTTCTGGTCCTGCTGCATCTTCATCTGGTGCTCAAGCTGTTTAAGTTCCGCAGCCTTGTAAACCTTTCCCCACACAATGTAGAACTGGCTGCCGCTACTCTCCTTCTCGGGATTCACCTCATCGCCCAAACGCGCAGCGCTCAAAGCACCACGTTTGTGGAACAGCGCAGGCTGAATCTCGGCCGGAATGTTATATCCCGGGCCGCCACTGCCAAGAGCCTTGCCGGCAGGAGCACCCTTGCTCTCGGGGTCACCACCCTGAACCATAAAATCCTTTATCACACGGTGGAATAATGTTCCGTTGAAGTAACCCTCTGAAGCAAGCTTCAGAACATAGCGCACATTCTGGGCATCAATCGTTTCGCCCTTGGATGCCAGCTGAATCAAACCGTTGATCGTCTTTTCTGCCAGCATGACATC
>JAFNWA010000272.1 GCA_017383665.1 Bacteroidaceae bacterium
AGCCACTAGACGAAAGCGCCGTAAAGGCATTAAAAAAACACCGTAGTGTTTGTAGCGCCTACGGGAATCGAACCCGTGTTCCATGCGTGAGAGGCATGTGTCCTAGCCACTAGACGAAAGCGCCATGCGCAAAAATAAGCGGAAGCTGGGGGATTCGAACCCCCGGTACGGTTACCCGTACGGCAGTTTAGCAAACTGCTGGTTTCAGCCACTCACCCAAACTTCCATTTGAAATAGCTTACGCCCTTATTTTGCGTTGCAAAGGTAGTACATTTCATTTGATTCCGCAAGCATTCAGGCAATTATTTTTCAAAAAGTTTATTTTGTCACTTCCTTGCCACTTCCAGCGCACCGCCGTCAGGCAAACAGGGCTTTATCCCTTAAAGCCCTTGCCGCCCTCTTGGGCATAAATCACTGGACAAGCACTCCGCCGTCAGGCAAACAGCCTTTTAGCCCTTAAAGCCCTTGCCGCCCTTTTGGGCCTTTAAAAAAGCAGGGGCGGCCCGTGTGGCCGCCCCTGCAAAACGCATTATTTATCTATGTTCATTACTTTACAAGCACCTTTTCACCATCTACGATGTAGAAACCGGGCTTGGTAATCTCGGTGATTTTGCGGCCCTGGAGGTCGTAGATAGCCTTCACCTCTCCGCTTTCACCTTCAACCTCGTCTATACTTGTAGAGCCCTCGAAGCGGAAGCTGAAAGACGAAGCAGGAGAAGCGTTCTCCTCAATTCTCAAGTAACACTTGTTGGCGTCACACTTCACGTAGCCACCTGTACCGCCACCAGGCACTAATGAACAATTCTCGTCATACTCATCCTTCATCCAGTAGAACTTCTCGTTACCATTGTACTTCACAAGCAGATAAACCCTTGCATCGGCAGCAGGAATAGCAGTTCTCTTAATCTTACCCTGGAACAAGTTACTGCCCACAGCGGCAACATCCTCATCGGCCAGGTCGAATGCAAGGTTAAGGGTAGTTGTCACGCTATCATCGCTACGGTGCAGCAGAACAGCTGTATTCTTTGGAATGTTGGTTTCAACCGGTATCAGATTAACAACCTTTTTTTCATTGTCAATTCCGGATGCGACATAAACCTCAACTCCCTGTGGAATTTCAACCGCGTATGGCAGGTACATTGTAGCCCACAAGTTGCCGCTTGCAATAGACGTTGTAAAACTTACAGCTGCATTCTCAACCTCCTCCAAATACCAGTCGGTTGACCAGCCGGAGCTCTGTGTCTTATTGTCAGCCTCACTGAATGTCGCATTGCCGGCGTTGTCAATCATAAGCGCGAGATTCTTGCCATTATTCTTGAGAGTAACTGCGCCATTTTCATAACCACCGGTTATTGTAAATTCTACGGCATCTTCTGTTGCAGCCTTCCAGCCAAGCGCAGCCGTACCCAATGCACTTGCAAAGGTGAAGTTACCCTCATTGGCACCTGTACATACCCACAAGTCTGTATTGTCATTTGCAGCAGCTGTAGAGAATGTCAAGCCTGTAGTACTGTTCACAATATAGTGGTTCTGATATTCAGCAACCACCTTGCTTACATAACTCTTAATGCGGTAAGTCTTGCCGACTTCGGGGAGTGTAAACTCAGGAGCCGGCTCGGCATTGTCATAAATAATGTCACCTGACTTTTCTGCAAGTGTCATCCACACGGTGTTTGCATAAACCGGAGTATTATCTGTTGCAACATAATTGAACAAGAAGTTACGTCCATCCACACCAGGCAAATAATTAGCCTCGGCTGTACCCACAGTTGTCTGCCAGTAGTTACCATGCAGAACAGAACCGGCTGTACCGTTCTTTACATTATCGTCGCTGAAAGCCACCTTCAAATTATAGTTTCCAGCATTTGCCTTTATGATGACAGGAGTATTCTTTGCAAGCACCTCACCGGCAGTTGCAACCTCGGTCAGGTTGAACTCATAGCGGTCGCTACCCTCGGCCTGCTCAATGTCGCCCTCAACAAAGTCGTATGCAGCTACACCCTCGGGCAACTGAACATTGAACGCAAGGTTAAGTGTAGTAACGCCACTCTCGGGAACAGCGAGAGTATAAATCTTATTCAAATCCTCTTGCGGAACCTCATTGATTGTCCATGATGATGGACTGTTCGCATTGCCACCTTCACAGTCCCACTGTACAATCACGCCAAAATCATTCTGCGCGTGCATTGGGGCATTGTTGCCAATCTTCAGTGTCACCTGACCATCGGCAACACCGGCAATCTTAACCACAGCTGGATCGCCCTCAGCACCCATGTGTGTACCGGCAAATGCCTTCACATACATTCCTGTGTGCAGGTTCTTCATCTTGTATTCACCCATTGTACCGGTCTCCTCGAACTGGAAGGCTGCAAGCGACAACTGCTCTATGTCAGTTTTTGCATCGAACAACAGATGAGCCTGGTCGTATGTATTAGTACCTGCCCAACAACTTCTACCGGTTGGAGTTCTGTATGTATGTACATACTCGCCTGCGCAATACTCGCGACCGTTACCCGAAGCTGTTGAAACAATGTAGTAAGTCTTGTTGGCATCGGGAGCATTATAGACAAGCGCTTCATCCGCTGCACGCAAAGCCTTATATGCAACATGGCAATCACTGCTTGCACTTGTGGCACTGGTTGCATCAATCAGTGTCTGAGCCTCAGCCAACTTTTCACGATAAGCGGTAACACTCTCTGTTGAATAAAGACCGACACTTTCACCGCAGTAGATTGCTTCCATTGTCGCCTTCACATCCTTCAACTGATAGTAACGGGCATTGTCATCGGTAAACACGGCCTCAACGAACTTGAATTGAGAACCATTGTCGTTTTTGTCGTCATAGAAGCCCATTGTTTTATATGTTACGCCACTGTGGTTACTGAAACACTTACCATCGCCAAGGATGTTGTACCACTCACCGTTCTGTTCAATGGTCCACTCGTCTATAGTCTTACTGTCTTTCGCCACAGCCCAAACTTTACTATGACCATCTTCATTATCATCAGCACCAAGAACTTTACCGTCACCGTTATAAGGTTTAATCAGGACTGCACCGTCATTGCCGGCCATAAAGTACCAAGCCTGCCAACTGTTGTCAGCGGCATCTGCTCTAACATTCACACCACCCGTGTTCGCATTGTACTCCAATACGGAAGCATTTGGAGCATCAAAATTACGGTTTATCTGTATCTTGTAAAGCACAGGATTCTCCTCGTCGGTTGTCAACACCACAACAGGAGCCTCAGCGTAGATTATGCCACCCAAGTTCTCATCGAGTTCCATCCAGCACTGGTTGGCTGGGATTACTGTACCCGCAGCAACAAGGTTGAAGTCCACGCCGTCGAATGTGTAGTTGTTACCCTCGCCGAGAGTTGTCTTTACAATACCACTGCGCAACAGAGAGTTCTCAACCGAGCCCTTTGCACCCTCACCGTTCATTGTAATTGTGAGAGTATAATCATTGGCATTAGCCTTTATGATTACAGGAGTATTCTTTGCAAGCACATCACCCTCACCGGCAACCTCTACAAGCTCGTATGTGCTGTATCTGTTAGCAGTTGTAATATTTGCCTTTGCAAGGTCGTATGCTGTAACACCAGCCGGCAACTGCACATTGAATGGCAAGCATAGTGTTGTTGCACCATTTGCAGGAACATTGAGTGTGTACTCGGTTATCTGCTCAAGGGTAAATGTTGAGAGGTTGGGTTTATTAGACTTATCGTTACCGAATACAGGACCCCAGTCGTTTATATATTGTATATCGTTGCGGTTACTCTTGATTTTATAGATATCGGTTTCAGTTTCCTCAAACAGATATACACCGGCCTGTGCCTCATCAGCACTCAAAAGTTGTGGTGCCCAACCACCGTTGCGTGTGCTGTGCAGATACAATCCCTGAGCAGACAATGTATAACCTGTCAATTCACTGTTTGGTACAATGGTAAAGAGAGCATCTGCTGCCACCTTTGCAGCAATGGCATTGTTCTGCAACTCCTGATGTTTTGCATCCGTGCCATCAAGTGTCACATCAAATAGTTTGTAACCGGCAACATCGTTAGACATTGACTCAACAGCAGCATTGGTGTAAGCAACAAATATGGGCTCACCTTTATATTTGATGTTATACACACCGTTGAACACATTGTCCTTCTTTGCATTGAGAGCATCATACAAAGGTTTCAACACATTGTATGCTGCAGTCAACTGCTCGGCAGTACCGCCGTTGTTATAGTAGTACAACGCCTCGGCCAAGTTATCATAGACATTCTCAACCTCATCAGCAGTCACACCTGCAAGGTTCTTGTAAACATTTGCAACCTCTGCTGTTGATGTGAGCTTCAAGAGGTCGAACTTCGCCATGTGGAAGTAAGGACGGCTCACTGAAGAGGTCTGATTATAGTTATCGTGTGTCTTTACGATAAACTTCAAATGAGAATATCTTTCAGCAGCAGAAATAGCGCCCGACTCCCAAGTAGCACCGGAAGTATTAGGCAAGCCCTCTACAGTGGTGATTGGTGTCCAGTTCGTTCCATCATTGCTACCATAGATTTCAATATTCTTTGGACGGTCGTTAGAACCGCTATTACGCTGCTGACCGGCAATCTTGAAGTTATCCAAACCAACTGCATTGCCGAAATCAATCTGCAAGTAGTCATGTGTAGAAGAGAGCGAACTCCAGTTTGAGTGCAGATAAGAACCTGCATCCTCATCGAGCAGAGCCGCTACACCACCCGCGCCATCGTTACCGCTGGTGTGTGGGTTATTACACCAAATATAGTAATCATTGCCCTGTGTTGCATTGAGCGCAACCTCTGTTGTCTTGCCTGTTGGGTCAACACTTGTTGTAACCTCGGCAATCAAAGCCTCGGCAAGGTCAATAAGTTCGCCAAGAGCACGGATTTCCTCCTCTTTTTCAGCATCGGCTACCTCGTGCAATTCTGTACCACCTGTGCGGTAGAGAGCACGGTCCTGTACATAGTAGCCCTCGCAATTAGCATCAACAGTAATGTCGAGCAAGTTTGTACAACCCTCGAATGGGTCGGGCTCTGTACCCTTGCGCACCTCGAGGTTTGTGATGTTCACACCCTCGGGGATAGCATGCGACACAACAGTGAAGTCGGACATAT
>JAFNWA010000273.1 GCA_017383665.1 Bacteroidaceae bacterium
AGATGTGCAGGTTTTTGTAAAATAGGTATTTATATATAAATCTAATTAGTTTTAAGTATGAAAAAATTTATGATTTCACTGGCTCTTGCCAGTTTCGCAATGTTCTCTACAGCACAGGAGACTGTTAGCGAGGTCGTAGTTCCTACCAAGGCTAAGTCGGTAGTTACTAACAGCTTCGGCAGCAACTGGTTTGTAGGTGTTAACGGCGGTGTAAATTTCTACAACGGTGTATTCATGAACGGTGAGAACATCTTTGACCATGTATCTCCTGCTCTTGATGTTTATGTTGGTAAATGGCACACTCCTGGTTTCGGTTGGAGAATTGCTTATCGTGGTTTGAACATCCAGACATACAAAGAGTATGATCATGCAGCATACATGAACTTCCACTTTGATGCAATGTTCAACTTGCGCAACCTTATCCTTGGTTACAAGGCTGACCGTGTTTGGGAAATCACTCCTTATATCGGTTTTGGTTGGGCAGGTCGCGCAGCTATGGATCATGAGAAAGGTACAGGTCGCATGACTTCTGGTAATATCACTGGCTCTCTTTCTGCAAACTATGGTATCATCAACTCTTGGAGCGTTTCTAAGCGTTGGGCTATCAACCTTGAGCTTGCCGGTGCGTTCTTCCGTAACGGTTTCAGCGGTATCAATGGTCAGAGCGGTCATGATATGATGTGGACTGCAACAGTGGGTGTTTCTTGCAACCTCGGTAAGGTGGGTTGGGACAATGCTCCAGATGTTGAGGCTCTCCAGGCTATCTACGGTGGCATGATCGACGGTCTCCAGGGTCAGCTTGATGACGCTTTGGCTGCAAACAAGCAGAAGCAGAACCAGATCAAGGCTCTCGAGGATGCAAACAAGGCTCTCGAGGCAGAGGCTGCAGCTTTGAGAAATGTTAAGCCACTCAATGTTTCTGAGTCTATCTTCTTCGCATTCGATTCTTATAAGGTTGCTTCTAAGAAAGAGGAGTTGAACATCAAGGCTTATGCTGAGGCTGCTAAGGCTGCTGGCGTTAAGGTTAAGGTTGTTGGTTTCGCTGACAAGGTAGGTTCAGACGAGTACAACATCAAGTTGTCAACAAAGCGTGCTGAGGCTGTTGCTGAGATCTTGAGAGCTAATGGCGTTGAGGTTGAGGTTGTTGCAGGCGGTGAGTCTGAGGAGTACAAAGAGCGCATGTTGAACCGTCGCGCGGTTATCACAGTTGCTGAATAATTATTGATTGAGCAATATATTGATTGAGCAGGCTTTTGAGCCTGCTCAATTTTTTATTTTTTTCAATGAAAGTGTTGGGTGGGTTCTGCCATTTTATTGCAAGAAATTTGATTGTTTGCCAAAAATAAATATAAAAATATTTGGTAGTTGTATTTATTTGATGTACTTTTGCATCGCAATTGAGAAACGGTTGCGACATTATGGACGTTTAGCTCAGCTGGTTTAGAGCATCTGCCTTACAAGCAGAGGGTCGGCGGTTCGAATCCGTCAACGTCCACGAGTATAAGGCCTGCGCAAAGCGTAGGTTATTTTTTTGCCCTATGGCGAGCTTTCCGTTTCTTGTGACCTAAAATAAATGTTTATTTTTTATAAACTTTATCTCTATATTAGGTGTTTATGCTTAAAAAGTGCTATTTTTGTACTTTGAAATTATTATATAACATGGAATTGAATATTTTGACAGCCATTTCTCCTGTTGACGGCCGTTACAGGGGTAAGGCAGAGCCTTTGGCCGGTTATTTTTCAGAGTTTGCTCTCATCAAGTATCGAGTATTTGTAGAGATTGAGTATTTCATCGCTTTGTGCGAATTGCCGATACCACAGCTTGCTGCTGTTGACAAGGCTTTGTTCCCACGCCTGCGTGAGATTTATTCAAACTTTACACTGGAGAATGCTAATCGCGTGAAGGAGATCGAGAAGGTTACAAACCACGATGTAAAGGCTGTCGAGTACTTTATTAAGGAGCAGTTTGATGCAATCGGTGGTCTTGATGAGTGCAAAGAGTTCATTCATTTTGGTCTGACATCTCAGGATATCAACAATACATCTGTTCCCCGTTCAATCAAGGATGCTCTTGATGAGGTTTACTATCCTTTGATTGAGGAACTCATTGAGCAGCTGAAGAGCTATGCCGAGGCTTGGGCCGAGATTCCTATGCTTGCGCGCACACACGGCCAGCCGGCATCTCCAACCCGTCTTGGTAAAGAGGTGATGGTGTTCGTCTATCGTCTTGAGGCTCAGCTTGCAGAACTTAAGCGTTGTCCAATCTCTGCAAAGTTCGGCGGTGCAACGGGTAACTTCAATGCACACCGTGTAGCATATCCGGGTATCGACTGGAAGGCTTTTGCAAACAAGTTTGTCAGTGAAAATCTTGGCTTGCAGCGCGAGCAGTACACCACACAGATTTCAAACTACGATAATCTTGCTGCATTGTTCGATGCAATGCGTCGCATCAATATTATCATAATGGATATGGATAAGGACTTCTGGCAGTACATATCCAATGAGTTCTTCAAGCAGAAGATTAAAGCCGGCGAGGTGGGCTCAAGTGCAATGCCTCACAAAGTGAACCCGATTGACTTTGAGAACAGTGAGGGTAACCTGGGTATAGCTAATGCGATCCTTGACCATCTTTCTATGAAGTTGCCTATCTCTCGTCTGCAGCGCGACCTTACCGACTCTACAGTGCTCCGCAATGTCGGTGTGCCCATGAGCCACATGCTCATTGCAATCAAGAGCTCGCTTGTAGGTCTGCGCAAGCTGTTGCTCAATGAGGAGGCAATATACAATGAGCTTGACAACTGTTGGAGTGTTTGTGCCGAGGGTATTCAGACAATTCTGCGCCGTGAGGCCTATCCCAACCCCTACGAGGCACTCAAGGCCTTGACGCGTACCAATGAGGGAATCAACCAAAACACGCTTCTGCAGTTCATTGACGGTCTTGATGTGCCTGAGAACATCAAGGAAGAACTCCGTGCAATAACACCGCACACTTACACAGGCTTGTAAATAATTTGGACCGTGAGGTTCGTAAAATATTTTTTCAATGAGTAATTATAAAGACAGTTTTTCGGGTAGTTCAAATCCTCGTGGAAACAGAGGTAAATCATCTTTCAACCCGAATTTCGATGGCGATAACAGATTGAAGTCTCGCCCACGTTTTAACAAGAGTGATGACCGTCCTCAATATAAAAGAGTGAACAGGGAGGACAATAATGGTGGTGATTTCGGAAGCTATAAACAGTATAAGCGTTATAATAACGAGAATACACCAAACCGTTTCAATAACAGCGAGAGAAATGGTCGCGGTGGCGATTATGAGCCTCGTTATGGCAATGAGGTGAACTCTGTAGGCCGTGGAGGATACAACAGAGGTGGCTATCGTAGTGGCAACAATGTTGAAAATGGCAATGCCGAGAGACCGTTTGCAAATAAATATCAATCAGGCCAACGCCCCCAATATGGTAATAAAGGCAATCGCAAGGGCGCATACGACCCAAGCGCAAAATACAGTGCTAAGAAGCGTGCAGCATATCGTGATGCAACAATAGATCCAAACGCTCCGGTGCGTTTGAACAAGTACCTTGCAAATGCAGGTATCTGCTCACGTCGCGAGGCCGACAACTACATCGAGGCTGGTCTTATAACAGTCAACGGTGAGATTGTAACAGAGTTGGGCGTAAAGGTGGTTCCTACCGATGATGTACGCTTCAACAGCGAGCGTATCAATCCTGAGCGTAAGGTATATGTTCTCCTTAACAAACCAAAGGACTGCGTTACAACAGTTGATGATCCACAGGAGCGCAAGACCGTGCTTGATTGTCTGCGTGGCATCGGCAAGGAGAGAATATACCCTGTAGGCCGTCTCGACCGTAACACCACAGGTGTTCTGCTCCTTACAAATGATGGTGACATGGCTGCAAAGCTCACACATCCTAAGTTTATGAAGAAGAAGGTATATCATGTTACATGCGACAAGAATGTTGCAATGTCCGACATGGATCTCCTTGTAAACGGAATTGAACTCGAGGATGGCCGTGTATATGCCGACGAGGTTTCTTATGTAAATGAGGCCGACCGTTCACAGATCGGTATTGAGATACACTCCGGCAAGAACCGTATCGTGCGCCGTATGCTTGAGCACCTTGGCTATCGAGTGAATAAGCTCGACCGCGTGCTCTTTGCCGGACTCACCAAGAAGAACCTTCGCCGTGGAGACTGGCGTTATCTTACCGATAAAGAAATCAACATGCTCCGCATGGGTGCTTACGAATAAAGAAAAAGATATATACAATGAAACCGATAAAACGAACAAGAATCTCCGACCTGCTCAAGAATGGTCAGGCCGGTGTTGAGGTAAATGTAAGAGGCTGGGTGAGAACACGCCGCAGTAGCAAACAGGTGGCCTTTGTGGCACTTAACGACGGTTCTACAATCAATAATGTACAGGTTGTAATTGACATTGACAAGTTCGACGAGGAGTTCGTGAAGCAGTTCACCACAGGTGCTTGCCTCAGCGTGAACGGTATGCTCGTGGAATCAATCGGTGGAGGTCAAGCTGTAGAGATTCAGGCAACAGAAATTGAACTGCTTGGTGCTTGTGACAATACATACCCACTGCAGAAGAAAGGCCAGACAATGGAATTCATGCGCACAGTGGCTCACTTGCGTCCGCGTACCAATACATTCGGTGCAGTATTCCGCATCCGTCACAACATGGCATACGCCATCCACAAGTTCTTCCATGACAAGGGCTTCTACTACTTCCACACTCCACTTATTACAGCTTCGGACTGTGAAGGTGCCGGTCAAATGTTCCAGGTTACAACAATGAACCTCTATGACCTCAAGAAGGACGAGAACGGCAGCATCATATACGATAACGATTTCTTCGGCAAGCAGGCAAGCCTTACAGTGTCTGGTCAGCTGGAGGGCGAGTTGGCAGCCACAGCACTTGGTGCAATCTACACCTTTGGCCCAACTTTCCGTGCCGAGAATTCAAATACACCCCGCCACCTTGCCGAATTCTGGATGATTGAGCCCGAGGTTGCATTCAACGACATCTTTGACAACATGGAACTTGCCGAGGAGTTCATCAAATATTGTATCCAGTGGGCACTCGACAACTGCATGGAGGATATCACATTCCTCAACAACATGATAGACAAGGAGCTCATTGAGCGTCTCCGTTCAATTGTGAACACCGAGTTTGTACGCCTCAGCTACACCGATGGTATCAAGATTCTTGAGGATGCAGTTGCGGCAGGCCACAAGTTCGAGTTCCCTGTATATTGGGGCGTTGACCTCGCTTCGGAGCATGAGCGTTATCTCGTCGAGACACACTTCAAGCGTCCTGTAATCCTTACAGACTATCCAAAGGATATCAAGGCCTTCTACATGAAGCAGAATGAGGATGGCAAGACAGTGCGCGCTATGGATGTGCTCTTCCCCAAGATTGGTGAAATCATCGGTGGTTCGGAGCGTGAGGCCGACTACAACAAACTTCTCAAACGCATTGAGGAGATGAACATTCCAATGAAGGATATGTGGTGGTATCTCGATACACGCCGTTACGGCTCTTGCCCACACTCGGGCTTCGGTCTTGGTTTCGAGCGTCTGTTGCTCTTCGTGACAGGTATGTCGAACATCCGCGATGTGATTCCTTTCCCACGTACTCCAAACAACGCAGAATTCTAAGAAAGTGTTATATGTACAGTCTCCCCCGTGCTTTGGCCCAAAGCACGGGGGTATATTGTGTTTTATTGTGTTGTCAATACTTTTGTAATTAAACAGAAAAACAATGCATTTCCTTAATTTTTAATAAACATAATGAATAAACAATCGGTAGTAGGGCATCTGGCCTGTTTCCTGGCCTATGCTATTTTCGGCTTCAATATTATTGTATGTAAGGATTTGACTGCCGGACGGCTCATATCTCCATTGGCCATATTTTGTTTGAGATCTGTTGGCGCGGGGGCTCTCTTTTGGATTATCTCACTCTTTGTTCCAAAAGAGAAGGTTGAGAAAAAGGATTATATCAGGATATTTGCGGCATCGATGTTAGGTTTCTTTGTCTGTCAAGTCACATTCCTTGCAGGAATTCCTCACATCACGCCTATGGATTGTTCTGTGCTCTCAGCAATATCGCCTATTTATACCATGATAATTGCAGCAATGGTGCTTAAAGAGCCTATCACATGGCAAAAAGCGGGTGGTGTAATATTGAGTTTCGCCGGTATCATATATCTGATTGCGAGCCGTACAGCGGCCGGTGGTGCGGCCGAGACCTCCCTGTTCGGAATACTAATGATTATTCTCAACTCATTGAGTTTCTCACTCTATTTGGGAATCTTCAAGCCTCTTATTGGCAAATATTCGGTCATCACATTCATGAAGTGGATATTTCTGTTTGCATTTGTGGTCTCTGTTCCGTTTTCTGCCGCTGAAATTGTAACCTTACAGTGGAGCACAATTCCTGCAACCCGGTTTGCCGAGCTTGCCTATCTCATATTCTGTGCCACATTCATAACATATTTTCTTATCCCCGTGGGGCAGAAACGAATAAGACCTACGCTTGTGAGTATGTACAGCTATGTCCAACCTATTATAGCCATTGCAATCAGCATCTCTCTTGGTATAGAGGTACTTACATGGCAAAAGGTACTCGCTGCAATCATGGTCTTTGGCGGTGTGATTGTTGTGAGTTACAGCAAGAGCCGCCTGGAGTAGCAGTATATGTTTATTTTGTAAATAAACTTAAAATGCTTTTCTTTCTGCAATAAAAGTATTATACTCGCGTTGTGAAAGTAAAAGGTTGATGATTATGGACAAGAACAGTTATTGCGTAATAATGGCCGGTGGGCAAGGTACACGCCTTTGGCCAATGAGCCGCAAGGCTTTTCCAAAACAGTTTCAGGATCCGCTAGGTTGTGGCAAGACATTGTTGCAGCAGACATTCGAGCGCTATTCGCACATTGTGCCCTCCGAGAATATAATCATCTCCACCAATGTCAGCTACAAGTCAATTGTCAAGAAACAACTTCCTGACATCAAGGAACAGCAGGTCGTGTGTGAACCTGTTTTCCGTGGTACGGCACCCAGTATTGCCAATCTTGCCTGCCACATACGACAGTTGAATCCAAAGGCAAATATTGTTGTGGCACAGAGTGACCAGCTTGTGCTTGACGAGGCAAAGTTTGCCGAGCTCATAAGCGGTGGTCTCAGTTTCGTAGCCGAGAACAACAAACTTGTTGTAATTGGCATAAAACCAACCTGCCCCGAGACCCGTTACGGCTACATACAGGCCGAGGGCGTTCCTGCCGGCGATTCAATATACAAGGTGCGCACCTTTACCGAGAAACCCGCCCTTGAATTTGCCAAGGTCTTTGTTGAGAGTGGCGAGTTCTACTGGAACACCGGTATATATATATGGAATGTGCAGACAATCATTGATTCCATGTCCGAGCATCTGCCCGACATGATGCGGGAACTTGAAACCATCTACCGCGAGATACCCAACCGCGAACAGCGCCGTAAGCGTGCCTATGAGATATATACATCGTTTCCCACCGCCTCAATCGATATGAATGTGATGGAGCGCGCCGACAATGTCTATGTCAGTGTGGGTTCATTCGGTTGGGCCGATATCGGTACATGGGACACTCTCTATGCTTTCTTGCCCAAGGATAACTGCGGAAATGTGATAATGAACAGCAGTGTTCTCAAATATGAGTGCAACAACAATGTGGTCATGCTTCCCAAGGGCAAGCTCGCAGTAATGCAAGGCGTTGACGACCTGTTTGTAATAGATTCGGGCGATGTACTCATGATTTGCCGCAAGGGTAGTGAGGGCGATGTAAGGCGCTTCCTTAATGATGCGAAGATTAAAGTAGGAGACAAGTTCGCATAAATAGTGAATGACTAAAAAGTACTATAATGTAATAGAACAGGAACTGTGGTCACAGTTCCTGTTCTATTATTCTATGGGCTTGAACTTCAGTTCAAAGTTCGCAGCCGGCACGCCATTCTCTTTCTTTATCCTCACCAGAAAGTTGTCCGGGGCAATCTCCTTTATACAGTAGGACAACTCCTCGTTGCGGTCACCCTCCTTCATATATGCAGCAATAAAGTCTGTCAGGTTGTGACTGTCGATATACTCAATTGGCAGCGCGTCAAGGACATGGTCGAGATAGCGTATGCTGTTCATGTGTCCGTTACAGTCAATATCGCTGTAATGTGGGCGGCGTCTGAATGTGACATCCTCAACCGGTGTACGGTTGATTGACGGTATGCGACTTATGGCCAATGGTTCATCAGGTACCATGCACTCGTTCAGGCGCAGGCCAATGTCACCATTCAAATCTACCGGTGTGCGTGTGTTCAGGTCAATCATTGCAAATGTCGTGAGCATTGATGCAATCTCCCTGCTCTCTTCGTCTATAACCCTTATGCAGCGGTCTGTGAAGCCGTGATAAAGGCTGCGTATCCATGTCTCTATGCGGAACCTGTCTCCGCGTACGGGAGTGTGCTCAATGTGCAGTGCAAGGCGTGCAAGCACCCATCCAAGCGATGTTGTGGTGCCAATGCCTCGTGCATCGACATGTCGGCCTGCGCAACTGAGCATGTAGTTGCTTAGTGTTGTGGGGCGAAGACGCCCTTGGGAGTCTGTCAGGAATGTTTCCGCCATAAAAGGGAAACTGTCTATCTTCTTGTTTTCGCTCATAAAACAAATACTCTTTGCCGTTGTTGATAATGTAACCACTTAAAGTCGCAAAAATACAAAATATTGCAGAGCAAATAAAATATGCTTGCTATATCAAAGAATTTAATTGTGAAAAAAAGTTAAAAAAGCGATGTGCTGTTCATCAATACACAAAAAGAACTATCTTCGCAACAGATAATACAAACTTTTAATATTACAACTATGGCTTATGTAATTTCTGATGACTGCGTTGCTTGCGGTACATGTATCGATGAGTGTCCTCAGGGTGCAATTTCTGAGGGTGAGAAGTATTCAATCAATCCTGAATTGTGCATCGACTGCGGTAGCTGCGCAAGCGTTTGTCCTTCTGAGGCTATCCACGAAGGTTGATTGCAGCATTCAACAATCAAAAAGGGCGCTTTTTAAAGGCGCCCTTTCTTTATATAATCTACAATAAATTTTATGAAAACTCTATTTCATATATTACTTAAAAGTACAATTATCACAGTTGTTGGTATTGTCTGTTATTACATTTATATGCATGTAATAGGACTGTGACTTAATCTCAATCTTTTAGCTATCTGAACATTTGCAATAGGCTAAACCATAGCTCAGATTAAAAAGATATTTTTATTTTAACATATATTTTTATTTTTTACTTGTATCGTGTTTGAATTTATGTGCTTTTGTGATATTTTTGCGACAGTTAATATAGTTTAAACTATTATTGTTTCAAATCTATAAAACATACAATTATGAAGAAAAAACTACTATCTGTACTTATTGTTGCTTTTGCAGTTTTGACATCTGCTACAGCGCAACAAAAGACAACTCTAAGTGCCTGCATTGACGGCTATAAGAGAAGCAAAATCTATTTCGACTGTATGCAGACACCGGAGATTGCCCAGGAATTCCATACAAATCCGGGCGAGGAGCATGTATATAGTTTTGACACAGACAATCTGGTTTGTATGACCATCAATGGAAATACAAGTGTTATACTGCAACCGGGCGACAGCCTGCATGTTGATATTGTTTACAATGGTAAAAATGTCAAGGTGGAATACAGTGGCTCCGAGCGTGCAGTGAACAATAACCGTCTGGTCAAGAGTTTCGAAAATCTTAAGCGTAGTCTGCGCTATAAGGAGCAACTTCTCGGCTGTGCTGCACTTGATATCAAGCCAAAGAGCCGTATTGACGATTCCAGGACTTTGTTGGAAAAGGCTACAGCCATCATGGAAAAGAGCCCGGCAAGTGTTGAGGCCAAGAACTATGTGATGGCAATTATCGAATACAATGTTTACATGTCTTTTATTGAGTATCCGGTAATGTACGCAAGTGTCAGAGGTTTGCCAATTGAGGAGCAGGAGATTGGTGACTATTGGAATATTATGGATGGTTATGTAGTCAGGAGTGATGTTGAGTCTTTGAACTGTCCCGAGTATGCAAGTCTTCTCATGCGCTATTGCTTCTATATGAATGAGAGGTCTGCAAGAGAGCGTGGCGAGACATATAAAATGCCAACTATGATGGAAGATATGTACAAGGAACTTGCAGCGTTCTACAATGGAGGGCAAAGAGACTTTGTGCTTTATGTCTTGTTGCGTAACTTTATAATAAATGGTCGCGAGATAGAAAGAGCCGACATCCTTTACAAGGATTATGTTGAAAAATACAACAGCAACGCATTCTACAAGAGCATTATCGATATGCTTCTGCAATAAATGTAAAATCTTATAATCAATATGTTTATGGGAAAAACTAATTTGAACTTTAAGTTTTTCTGCAAGATATCCGTTTTTGTCATTCTGTTTTTATGTGGTGCGACCAGTGTCAGTGCACAGGCAACGGATGGGTGGAAAGAGAAACCGGTAACATTGAGGGTCAGCAATCAACCTTTGGGAAAAGTCCTGGAGATGGTTGCCGATGCAGCCAATGCAAAAATCACCTTGCAGGAGGTTTCGCTTTGGAATATCAACAAACCGATAAGTATAGCAGTCAAGGATAAACCACTTGATAAGGTTCTGGGTGATCTTGTAGGTGACCAGAATGTGGCAATCCGTTACGAGGGAGAAGACCAGATTATTCTTGAACCCGACAAACAGGTAAAGAGTGGCGAGGAAATATTTGTCTCAGGACAGGTATTGGACCGCGATACCCAAGAGGCACTTATTGGTGCAACAATCCTGATAACTGATGGAAAGGGTGAAAGCAAAGGTGCTAGGGGATGTTTCACAGATCTTGATGGTAAGTTCAGTGTGCGATTGAATAAAAAAGAATCTGTCCGCATCTCGTATGTAGGTTATGAAACAGTTTCCAAGCAGATTCTAAAGAATGAGAATAACCTTGTAATTGAACTCAAACCATCTATTGAGATGGCCGAGGTTGTTGTTACCGGTATCAGTCGCCGAAGTAAGGATAGTTTTACAGGAAACTATGTAGAGGTTAAGGGTGACGATTTGAGAAGGATGAGCCCTACAAATATTCTTAAGGGTTTGCAGTTCTTTGATCCCAGTTTCAAGATTATCGAAAATAATCTGGCCGGCTCTGACCCGAACGCCGAGCCTGATTTCCAAATCCGTGGCGACCAGTCGTTGGGTACAAGTTCAAAGAATTTGAATAGCATGGATCTTATGCTTGACAATGTATCAAGTCGTCCTAATACTCCATTGTTTGTACTTGACGGTTTCATTGTCCCTATGAGCAGAATCCTTGATCTTGACCCGGAGCGTGTGGAGACGATTACTGTACTCAAGGATGCTGCTGCGACATCAGTCTATGGTTCGCGTGCTGCCAACGGCGTGGTAGTTGTTGAAACCAAGGTTGCTCCCGACGGTGCTCTCTCTGTTTCATACAACGGAACAATGACTGTTCAGACTCCGGATCTTACAGATTACAACATGATGGATGCAGCCACAAAACTTGAGACAGAATGGAGAGCAGGTCTCTATGACCCTACGAATGCGGCTCAAATGAACCTCTACAACAAGTACCGTCGCAATGTGCTTGGTGGCGTCAATACATACTGGCTTTCCAAGCCACTGCGCACTGCTATCCAGCACCGCCACTCTTTGAGTGTTGCCGGTGGTACAGATGTGTTCCGTTATAGCCTTGACATCAATGCATCAATGCAACCCGGTGTGATGAAGGAGTCGAGCAATAATACCAAGGGCGTGAACTTCAATATGACCTATCTGAAAGAGAAGTTTACCATGCGTGCAAGCGTGAGTCTTTCCGAGTCGGATGGTAGCAACTCTCCCTATGGTTCGTTCTCGCAATATACAAGTTTGAACTCCTATTATATCCCTGAGGATGCAAATGGTAATCAACTAAAAGAACTCGACAATAACACAGTAAGCGGACAGAGTAAGCTCATCACTAATCCACTCTACAATGCAACTGTGGGTATAAAGGATTTGACAAATAGCCTGAGTGTGACAACAAACCTCAGTCTTGAATATATGATTTTGAAGAATCTGCGAGTAACAGAGCAACTGTCATATTCAAGGGGAATGGCCGGAACAGACAGGTTCTTACCTGCCGACCACACAAACTTTGCACAGTATGATGACATAACTCGCAAAGGTAGCTACTACAAGAGTACAGGCGAGATGTCATCTTGGTCGAGCAATTTTGGTATCAACTACAATCTTGTGCTCGACAAGCACCTGTTCAGTATTTTTGGTAACTGGACCATAAATGAGGATAAGAACAACTATGTGAACCTGTCTGCAACAGGTTACCCCGATGCTCACATGGACGATTTCATCTTCGGTAACAAGATGGAGACAAACATGAGCAATATCGGTAGCGAGAATATTTCTCGTTCCATTGGATTGATCGGTCAGTTCTCATATAGCTATGACAACCGCTACTCTGTTGATTTCAATATCAGTGGTGAGGCCTCTTCCCGATATGCAAACCATGAACTTGTACCTTTCTGGTCAGTTGGTGGACGATGGAACGCTCACAATGAGAAGTGGTTGCAAGGCTATGTCTCTAACTTGGTACTCCGTGCAAGCTATGGTGTCACCGGTGAACAGAACTTCAGTCCTTCCGATGCTATTGAGTACTATGCTTTCTCTGATAAAACAATGCTCCCATACAATTCATTCCCTGTTTTGGGCGCAATGTTGAGTGGTCTCAACAACACAAACCTTGGTTGGGCAAAGACACATAACCGTAGCGTGTCGCTCGATTTTGGATTTTGGAAGAATCGTGTCAACATAACACTCAACTACTACAATAACATCACAAAGGAACTTCTCACCAATTATGACCTTGCTCCCTCAACAGGTTACTCTACAATGGTGATGAATGCCGGTGAATTGCAGAATCAGGGTTTTGATGTCACGCTGAATGTCGTTGCAGTGCAGAACCTGCGCAAACAGTTCTTCTGGACAGTCAGTGCCAATGCCAATGCTAATAGAAACAAGATTCTAGAATTGTCAGAATTCCTCAAGAAAGAAAACGAAAAGCAGATGGCTTCGGCTAATGCTCCATTGCCGGAGTATCGCGAGGGAGAGTCAACCACTACTCTCTATGTGGTGCGCTCTTTGGGTGTGGATCCGGTAACAGGTAAGGAGGTTTACTTGAAACGCGACGGTACAAAGACTTTCGATTGGAGTCCAAACGACAAGGTTGCTGTGGGTGATATGAACCCAAAGATTAGCGGAACGCTCTCTACAAGTATAAACTGGAAGGACTTGTCTTGCACCCTCGGTTTTACCTATAAATATGGCGGAGTGGTGTATAACCAGACCCTTGTTGATAAGATTGAGAACCAGAATGTTGCATACAATCTTGATAATCGTGCAGGACAAGGTCGATGGGAGAGACCCGGTGATGTGACACCTTATGTGCGCTTTAATCCAACAGGAGCCAACACACCTGCAAGTACACGCTTTATAATGGATGACAATGAAATAAGGTTTGCAACTATGAACATTGGTTACAGGTTTACAGGTGACAGTTATAAGTTCTTGCGTCGTGCGAACATCGATGTAATGGCTTTGAACTTTACGACAAATGATTTAGCTCGTATCTCGCCTATTAAGATGGAACGAGGTCTTGATTATCCGTTCGCGCGTTCATATACATTGTCCCTCTCAATTATGTTCAGATAATTAAAGAAAGAAGAAAATGAAAAAGAGTTTTTATATATTTATTGTCGGTATTACAAGCATATTCTCTCTTCATTCATGTTCCGAGTGGTTGGATGTGGCACCCAATACCGATTTGCCAGCCAAAGAGTTGTTTGCATCCGAGAGTGGCTTCAATAGTGCACTTGCCGGTCTTTACATAACAATGACCGGTGAAGATACATATGGCAAGAATTTGAGCTTTGGTTTGGTAGATCAGCTTGCTCAGATGTATGACAAGCTCCCTGACGGTACGACAGACCGTAATAGCGTGTATATCTATGATAGAGAAACAAGTAATGGTTACAACACTAAAGGTGTGCTTGCAAGCACATGGCTTTCCATGTACAATGTGATAGCCAATGCCAATAATCTTCTCAAGTGGTGGGACTTGAATGGCGAGGCAGTCATTCTTGATTCAAAAGTACGGGATATGATTCGCGGTGAGGCTCTTGCTTTGCGCGCATTCCTCCATTTTGACCTGTTGCGCGGATGGGGGCCTATGGATTATGCCGGTAACATCAATGCGCGAGAGATGAAGTGTATTCCCTATCGCACAGTTGCCGACCAATCGAAACAGCCTTTGTTGCCGGCAAGAGAGGTGGTGGAACTTATTATCAAAGATCTCAAGGCTGCAAGTGTGTGTCTCTCCTATGAAAAGGATTTAGATTTGGGAAGCGATCTTAGTAAAAGATGTTTCCGTTTAAACTACCACGCTATCAATGCTATGCTGGCACGCGTGTATAACTATGCCGGTGAAAAAGATAGTGCTGCGTTATATGCTCGCAGAGTTATTGACGAATGTGGTCTTACATTGCAGAACGACAACAATGACGATCCGATACTCTCAAAAGAGGTTATCTTCGGCCTTAATATGTTTGAACTGGAGGACAAGCTCTCCGAGTATTTTGCTGTGGGTGAAAAGATGCACACCAAGTATTATTTGGACATTACGACCTTGAATCACATATATGAATCAGCTGGTTCCGAGAGTGAGGATATGCGTGCCAGGAGTGAGGCTTTCTACCGTAGCAATGAACTTCAGCTTGCCATGTCTTTGAAATATGTTGAGAACAAGACGGGAATAATTCCGCTAATCCGTCTGCCAGAGATGTATTATATTGCATGCGAGACTGCCGAGGATAGTGGTGAGGCTGCTTTTTATGTGAATACAGTCCGCAACAAGCGAGGCATTTCAAAGTCGAAGGATGTGTCGTGTGATACCGAGGCTTTGTGCTTTGACGCTCTTGACAAGGAATACTGCAAGGAGTTCTATGGCGAGGGGCAATACTTCTGGTTCCTGAAGACACGCGGAGTGACAGGCGCATTGGGTCATTGTTCCGATGTGACTCTTCATGAAGAGAATTTCATATTCCCGCTGCCCGATGCCGAGGTTGAATATGGCTGGACGCAGGAGAGTGAGGAAGAGAAGTGATTTTAGACAATAAGATTAAGTGATAGATATATGAGAAAGAGTTTTTACTATATATTGGGGTTATTCTGTCTGATGTTTGCATTGACCGCTTGTGAAGGTCGTGAACCAGATTTGTTTGACAAGGATTCGAACGGCGCATATTTTGACTACGACTATGCAAATGAGTTTGAGCACACTCTCAATTTCAGTGATCATATAGCTGATAATCCCGATACCGTATCGGTTACATTGAAGGTCAAACTACTTGGTTATCTCATGGATGAGGCACGAACTCTCTCTGTAAAGACAAAGCCGGTAGAGGGACATAGTTTGGCTGGTGTTGCAATAGAAAAGGTCGTTTTTGCCAACAAGGAGTATGAGAAACAGATAGAAGTAAAAGTTAAGCGTCCAGAGTTTGAGGATACCGTATATGCCGTTTGTATTTATCTTGATGGCAGTGGTGATATTGGTTCCGGTATTGTCGGCAAGAATGAGATAAATCTTTATGTTAAGGAATCCTATGAAAAGCCGGAAATCTGGTACAGTCATATGGATAACCTTCTTGGTACATGGAACAAAAAGAAGCATATCTTCCTGGCACAGCATAAAGGAGATTCCCACTTCTACTCCAACTTTTATGAAAGTCTTAACCAGCAGCATAATTATGACTCAATCTTGGCTCTTAATGTGAGTGCCGTGAATGCGTTGCTGGCAGTTGAGCCCGAGGAAGGTCTTGAACTTGTTGACCTGCCTATTATCAAGGAGAGTGACCATCCGGCATACACTGAACCATATTTTTGGAGCGAATACGAAGAGACTTTGGGCTTATTCAGGGCAAACAAGTTCTGCCGTTTTGTCAATATGCTTGGAGGCGCAACGACAAATAATATTGCAGCATTGTTTGCAAGTGAGGAGGCAAAGACCAAGATGGATAATGAGGCCGAAAACTTCCATAAGGACGATTTCCTTTATATGCTCAACGAGTACTACAGCTATGCGAAGCTGGGATATCCTATTTCGGAATACAAGAACCTCTGCTGGGTGAAGATGGGTGGCGCCAACTACAAGGTGAGGATACCTTACTGGTGGGAAGACCCGGATGCTCTTGGTACCGGTGAGATTGTGAAGAAGTACTTTGGTGAGTACAACGATGAGAAGTATAAGTTCATGCTGCAGACTATGCTTGCCGAGGATGGTGCCGACAATTTCATTACGGAATCCATTCTACCGTTCGTGTACGACAAAGAAAATGAAACATATGCTTGGGACAACTCACCATTTGGCGAAAAGCAACTCTCGGGTGAGGAACGCCTCAAGGAGTGCTACCGCAGAATAAAGGATGTGAATGATAATGATCTTCCGCCATCAAGGCGCCACGATATTCCTGATGTAGCACTTGACTGATAACAATAAACATCGACAACCATTGAAATGTATTAGTATGAAAAAGATATCATCGTTTCTTTTATTTGCGCTCTTCTTGTCCGGTTGCTATCAGGATTTGGGCAACTATGACTACAAGCTTGACTCTATGAACGAAATAACCTCTGCTACTTTCACTCCATCTGTGGCGAACGATATAATTGAGGTGCAGCAGGCATTGGACGAGAATGACCGTCTGCGTCGTGTGGATGTTGTTGTAGATCAGACGCTTGCCGATAGTCTTGAGGATTTGGAGTTCTATTGGTTCAGAACTTTTGTTGATGAGGATGGCAAACCGGTACAAGATACCATACGCACAAAGGGGTATTTGGAATTTTACCTTCCTGTTGGTAAGGCTATGTCATATAATATCTTCCTGCAGATATATGACAGGACAACTGACCTTTCGCACTATTCGAAGTTTAAAATTCAAACGCGTCCTATGTTCAAGAACAGTCTTTTTGTCCTGCACGGCAGCGAGGGCAACCGCAAGATTGGCAACATAGAGGTTATCGGTAATGATACAAAGATATACACCGATATAAAAACTATAACCGAGGACAATAACCACTATGAAAATGCCACCGGATTTGGCTACACAACCTTCTATAATTCTGCTCCAGGTGAAAGTTTCTATTTTAGTTATACATTGACTGTTTTCAGCAGCAATGGCGAGACAAAGGCTTATGACCATCATGACAAGATGAAACTGAAGTTTACTTCGTCACAGATATTCAAGCCCGAGAGTGAAAACTTCTCGTATCGCCAAACTCAACAGACTGGTTGGCACACTGTTCCATCATTATACAAGATTGTATTGTCTGAGAGTGGCGAGGTTTATATCGGAAATGTTCTGCATGCCCTCTACAAGCCGGGTTATGGATGTGAGAACGATACCAATTCTTTGCACCAAACCGATTATAAAATAACAGCAGCAGCGATAACGCATAATCGTTTTCTCATGTGGGATGCCAAGAATAATCGTTTCTTGTATGCCGCAAAGGAGGATGCTAATGGTTTTGCTCCAGGTGAAGCGGCCTCACTCAATCCCGGTTATAAATCAACAAGGCCAGTCCTGGATGCACATGTAAACTATCAGGGACTGCAGCGTTCACCCGAAGGCATGACTGCAGTAATGGGTTATATCAACTATCGTGACAATGCTGCCTATGAATATCAGAATCCATATTTCATCTTCAAGGATGAGACAACGGGTGATTACTACCGCTATGAGCTTCAGCAACGAGATGGTGCGAAGGTTAAAGTTGCGCGTGGAGTGGGGGCAGCAAGGGAGAATGCAAACTCGGTATATACAATTGTTAGCGAGAAGAAACTCACCGGCCTTACCCCGACAGATATGTCAACCATAACATACAACTCTTGGTTCACAACAGATTACCTCTTCTTTGCCGAGGGTAATACCGTCTATCGTTACAATGTGTCAAATGGTGATAGGGTGGCTGTCTATGAGGCTCCTGCCGGCTATGATGTTACTAAAATAAAGTTCCGTACCGATGACAGCGCTGAAGAAAATGGTGACATTGGCCTGTACTTGAATATTGTAATGTATAATGGAACAAACGGTGCTGTCGCTGAGATTAAGTTTACTACAGCTGCCGATGTCGATAACGACTTTGCTCCTCTGTTTTATGATAGGGATAATGCCGGTAATCTGTGGGAGGAGATCAAGGATATCATTTTTGTGTATGAGTATAAGCAAGATTAACCTGACCGACAATCGTATATAATATGAAAAAGAGTATATTATTGGTGTTGTTGCTGTTATGCTGTACAATGACAATGCTGGCCCAGGGGGGGAAGATTACAATTAAAGGAAAGACCGATGGCGTCAAGAGTGGTACCCTATATTTGCTTGCACGCACAGGCGAGGAGGGGGTTGATACCTTGAGCAGTTGTACAATAAAGAGAGGGAAGTTCAAATTGAAGGCAACAATTGATGAACCAATGCTGACGCAACTTGTTGTCGGTGGTTTTTCGGGTGGCTTTACACTTTTTGTAGAACCCGGTGTCGTGTATGAAGCCTATCTCACTGATGGAGAGGGCTATTACATCAAAGGTGGCATGTTGAATGACACATATGCTGCACATATGAAGTCGTCCGACTCTTTGCGTGCTGTCGTTGCCGGGTTGCAGGAACGCTACGATGCAGCCCGTGCCGGGAGAAAGTTCCGAAGCGCAAGCCTCGTGAACGACAGTCTGCAACGCGAACAGGGGAACCTGCGTGCAATGACACAGGAGTTCCTTGCCGCCAATGACAATGTGATATTGGCCTATACCATATATTCAAATATCCTCATGCGCAATTCGGGATTCAAAGAGACATGTGGAATGTATAATTCTATGGGTGAAGGTGCAAAGAAGTCGCAGTTCGGTCGCATCATAAAGGAGCGTATCAATCGCTTGTCAAAGACCGGTAATGGTGCAACGGCTCCCGATTTTACTCTTAATGACCTTAACGGTAATCCGGTAACAATGAGCTCTGTAAAGGGAAAGGTGAAAATCATCGATTTTTGGGCAAGTTGGTGTGGTCCATGCCGCCTGAACAACCCTGAACTTAAAAAGATATATGAGGAGTTTCGCGGGAAAGGATTGGAGATAATCGGTGTGTCGCTTGATGACGAGAAGGAGGATTGGGAAATGGCAGTTGAGGCCGATGAGCTTGGCTGGATAAATGTATCATCGCTCAAAGGCTGGGATTGCGAGGTTGCCCATTTGTATAATGTAAAGGGTATTCCTGCGCTTTATGTGCTCGATGAGAACAATAATATTATAGCAACAGGTTTACGCGATGAACAGCTAAGAGTTTTTTTGAAAGAGAATCTTAAATAAATGATAAGACCATGAAAAAGTTTTTTGTGTTGACATTGCTGGTCATGTCAATGGTTACAACAGCGCAGGATAAAAGATTTGTCATAAAAGGCGAGATGAGTAGCCCCATGCTCTGTTATAGCAACGAGGCTGTAAAGGAGGTGAAGCTTGAACAAGTGGTTGATGGTGTTACGGTTGTAACAGCCACTGCTGCTGTGGAGAACAACAAATTTGTGTTCGAGGGTGTAGCCCCCGAGGAACTCAGCTTGTGCAATATCTCAGGCTTTGACAATGGTGCTATCCAATTGTTTCTTGAGGAGGGAACAATAAATGTGGGTCCATTTGATGCTGCATACCCGGCCGGAGCAAAGATTGGCGGTACTCCCAGCAACGATATGTATCAGGCTTATATTGACCTCAACAGCAAGTGTGTTAAGGAGGCAAAGGTTCGCATGAAGGAGGCACAGGCAAACATGCCTGCCGAGGTGAAAGGAAACCTTGAGGCCGAGGCAAAATATACCTCTCCGGTGTTCTATGTGAACAATATGCACTTTAAGGTTGAGATTATGGATTTTATATACAAGAATATTGAATCTCCGGTGGCCCTGTATATCATCAAATACTCTATGATGCCGGCATTTACAACAGATGTCATCCAGAAGTTCATTGATGCCGTGCCACAGGAACTGCATACATTGGCTATGTACAAGGAAATTGTAAACGATATTCGCTCGGCAAATCTCAAGGTGGGTGCCGTGGCACCAGACATCACAGGCCGCACCCCCGATGGAAAGGAACTCGCATTGTCCGACTTCAGAGGCAAGTATGTATTCCTTGACTTCTGGGCAAGTTGGTGTGCTCCCTGCCGTCGCGAGATACCTTATCTCAAGGAGGCGCTTGCTTACTCGGGTGAGAGTGATAATATTGTAGTCCTCAGCTATTCTATAGACGATGAATATGAGGATTGGACAGATTGCATTGCAGACAATGAACTTGCTCACCGCAATTGGGTACATATCTCGACGCTGAAAGGTTGGAATAGCGAGGGAATAAAACTCTTCGGTGTAAATGGTGTTCCTTAC